>CP047919.1:600000-831234 GCA_010202465.1 Candidatus Saccharibacteria bacterium oral taxon 488
AATGGAAACCGTCGGAGTGATGGCCTTAGCGTGGCTTTTTGATGTCCACTAGATAACTCGATTAACTTCCTCAAGTGTCGTCTCGCCGCGCAAAGCCGCTAGCACGCCCGCCTGCAGCAGCGTCACCATGCCATGTTTCTTGGCTGTAGCCTCAATCGCCTCGGTGTGCACATCAGCAATATCGCCACGTAGAAACTTCTGAATTTCCTCAGTCACCACCAATTGCTCCATCACTGGGATACGCCCCTTGTAGCCAAACGGCACCTCGTCGGTCGCCACGGGTCGCCACAGCTTGAACGTATCAAGATCAGGACAATCAACATGTGACGGTAGATCCCGCAAGACCTCCTTTACCCAGTTGCGTGTTGCCTCATCTGGTTCATACTCTTCCTTGCTCTCATCATGCAGGCGCCGCACCAGCCGCTGAGCGATCAGTAGTCGCACCGCTGAACTAAAAATTGGATTCTGCCCGATCATATCAATAATTCGACTAAACGCCGCTGACGTCGAGTTAGCATGAAAGCTTGACAGCACCAGATGCCCGGTAATCGACGCCTGAATTGCTGTCTTGGCGGTTTCCTGATCACGAATCTCACCAACCATCACCACGTCTGGGTCAAGACGTAACACGCTACGCAGCCCATCATCAAACCGCTGGCCAGCCGCCGTATCAATCGGGATCTGCGTAATGCCGGGAATGGTATTTTCTACTGGATCTTCCAGTGTAATCACTTTACGATCCGGCGTATTGAGCGCATTGAGAATGCTGTACAAAGTCGTTGACTTACCCGAGCCAGTTGGCCCAACTAACAGCACCAGACCACGCGGATGGGAAATGATCTCATCAATTTGCGCCCGCTCAGCCGCACCGATACTGAGCAAGTCTAGGTTCAACATCGAGGTGTCAAAATTAAATAAGCGCAGCACTACGTCTTGACCATACATGGTTGGCACTGCTTCGACACGGAGGTTAAGGAGGTGTGATATACCGTCACGATGGATTTCTTGCTGCATGTGCCCCGACTGCGGCTCATTGGACGCCGTCGAAATATTTGCTCGCGAAGCCAGCGCCGCCATGATAACTCGATAACGATCACGGCCCAGCTCCGCCACCGAGTGCAGCGCGCCATCAACGCGCATCCGCACCCGAATAGTATCGCGCTGATTCTCAATATGAATATCCGACGCATTCAGCCGATCCGCCTGATCGATCAAATAGTTAAACACGTCGTTCGTGCCGACGGTCGCTAATGTCTGGCTGACCTGCTGGAGTGTGTCACTATCACCCTCTTTGGCAATTTCGATATTATCATAAATCACTTTCTTTGGCGGATCAAATCGCAGCATTAACGACCTAAAGCCCGAGGCCGATATTAGAAAGAACTTAGCAATAATACCCTGCTCGCGGTAGTTATTAGTCATCGTTGCTACTAATGATTGTGGTGTCTGTGACGTAATGCCAAACCGATATGACTGCTCGTCAGGGTTTATCGCCAGCGGCACAACGTGTCCGTTATACATCTCTTCAATCGTCAAAATATCACGAATCAGCGGAATTGTCTGCTCAAACTCGCGAGCATCCAGATACTGCAGGCCTAAAATCGCCGCTCGTTTCCGGGTCGCGTCTTCATCTTGATCGCGACGTTGTTGTTGAATTCGATCTTCATCCATCAACCTTATTATAGCAAAAAGCTTATCCTTGGGCGAGTGCTATAATGATATCATGCCAGAAATTACCCTCCTCATGCACAATATTCGCTCGACGTACAATGTCGGTGCAATTATGAGAACAGCCGAAGGCTTTGGCGTCAGACAAATTATCTTTAGCGGCTATACGCCGTACCCCGATTTACGATTAGCCGATCCCCGGTCTATCGATCCAAGGCTGCCGCACATTACCGAAAGGTTGACCGCCCAGATTCACAAGACTGCGCTAGGCGCAGAAACAATGCTGCCCTTTAGCTACGTAGTTGATATTCACCAGTGGTTGGCGGAGAATGCCAGCAGGGAACGCTTACCTGTGATTGCCCTAGAGCAGTCAGCGTCGAGCACAGAGCTCAATACGTTCCGGCCACCAACCCGCTTTGCCCTACTCCTCGGCGAGGAGGTCTATGGCATTGAGCCGGACATTCTAGCGCGGTGCGATCACATTGTCGAAATCCCCATGCAGGGTGCTAAAGAGTCATTTAATGTCTCAGTTGCGGCCGGTATCGCACTCTACGGCCTCTGTTTTTCGCTAAATATAACCCCGGGCTAGATCATAATCCCTACGGGCGTAAATGATGTCACAATTGCCATTAAAATCAGCGTCACGTACCAAATCTTGCGATTAAATTGATACTTCTCGACCGACACCACTAAAAGCAGGCCGACAATCAGTCCAACCGGCAGCGCCTGGATCGCTACCACACCCAGCTCAATCGGCTGCTTCAGTCGCAACCACAATGCCGCCAGCACGACACACACCACCAACTTTACGAAAAAGGTGCTGTCATTTTCATACAGCCGCTCCCGACCTTTGCGGTTGGTAATGATACTTGCCTTTGAGCGATTACGAGCGTACGTTCGTGATTTTTGTTTTGCCATAAGCTTTTTTATCATATCATACCAGGCGCACCATAGCAAAGCAGCCCCGCACACAAAGCGAGGCTGCCCTAAGTTTAGGTTACGAGAAATAAATTACCACATATTTGTCAGGTGGACCGACTTAAATCCATTCCAGCCGTGACCAACTTCTATTGAACCACTACTAAACGGCCAATTCATATTGCCGCTATTTGTATATTGCAGCAACCGTCCATCTTTCGTCCGGCCAACAATATCCGCCAAGCTATCGGCATTCATATTACCGAGCATAATAGTATCAAATCCATTCCAGCCGTGACCGATTTGACGACCACTCTCAAACATTGTTGTCTTGTTGTCGCGTCCACGATTGAGATATGCCCACATCGTACCGTCCCGGTGTACCGCGACGATGTCATCATAGCCATCCCCATTTAAGTCACCAGCGATAATTGATCGAAAATTCTTCCAGCCATAACCAATCTGACGAGCCTCATCTGACACAAAATCATACACTCCTTCAAGCTTCTTGTAGCGTAGATAAACTTTGCCTGCCATCAGGTTACCGTTGTTATCAACATAAACATGTGAGGCCGGGCTGTCTTTACCGTGCAGCTTGGCGAACACTGCATCACCCTGATAGTCGATATCGCTGGCGACTGGCTTGTCAGCAAATGGTGTCGTCGTGGAGCCATTATTGCGGAACACTTGAGCCTTTTGATTTTTTGGGTAGGCAACAATATCCGGACGACCATCACCGTCCATATCGGCGAATGTAATGTTTGTGTACCCGTCAAATCCCTGACCGATCTTTGTTGAACCGCCGCTAAATGGCCAGCCCG
The DNA here is from genome assembly GCA_010202465.1 of Candidatus Saccharibacteria bacterium oral taxon 488. NCBI lineage: Bacteria > Candidatus Saccharimonadota > Candidatus Saccharibacteria bacterium oral taxon 488. The sequence goes on from CP047919.1 coordinate 603,408, forward strand.
GAATAGCGTTATTCTGATACAGCCACAACGAGCCGTCCTTATTCAGGCCAATCGCATCACTGAAAGCAGCGACATTCTCGATAGCATTCGCAACCGGTGCACCACTCAGCACCAAGCCAAACACCGTCGCCGACAGCCCGAGCACCGTTACTGTTTTCTTTAGTATTCCCATACATCCCTCCACCGTCATAGACGGTATTTATTTAGTACACTCCTACCGTACTACGTTTTCTACATAAAAACAATCCCGCTTATGCTTATCAAGCGGGATCGTGGTAAATTCTGCTGTACGATTAGGAAAATTACATCCGAATCTCAGCGTCAACACCAGCCGGTAAGCTCAGATTCTGCAGGCTATCAATCGTTTTTGGTGTGGCATTGGTAATGTCAATAAGGCGCTTATGGGTGCGCATCTCGTAACTCTCGCCGCCCATTTTGTAGACGTGCGGGCTCTTTACCACCGTGTAGGTGCTGCGACGAGTCGGCAGCGGCACAGGGCCAGCTACGCTCGCGCCGGTGCGAATTGCCGTATCGATAATTTGTTTTGCTGACTGGTCGATGACTTTATGGTCGTACGCTTTCAGGCGAATACGAATCTTGATACCAGTGTCTTGAGCCATAGCTCCTCCTTTATGTGCGACTCCGTAACCTCTGCTCACGTCCATGCCTCGCGGACGGCCGAGTTCTCGGAGTAAATTAATACTGCCCGGCAATTATATCACAATACCTGAAGTATGGCTAGTCAAGAACCACCGGATTTGCTGCCACCCACTGGCGCCACTGCGCGACATCTTCAATCGGTGGCCGATAACCCATAGCTTCACCTAACTGGCTCGCCGCCAAAATACAGGCTGCAATATAATCGGCATTAGCTTCGTGGTCAGACCGGACATATTCTTGGTATTGTTCACTAGTATAGTCCACCGGTAGAGGTACGATGGTATTATCTATCTCACCAAAAACCTGCATTACCTTTTTGTCAAGCTGGATTACGTGCCCTAACTCATGACAAAACGCTATCAACCCGACGATTTGACGACCTATTTCTGCATCCTCAAGTCGCTCACGTGGCACACCCAATCGAGACGACATCCGTGCTATAAGATTCGGACTAGACAGCGTCTCCCTCGTGCCGATGACAATCATTGGAATTTTCTCACCATCCCATGCTTCGCCCTCACCACCTCTGAAGTCACCACTGTTCTCATCAATAACAATTTGCATCTCCTCTAGTGTCCGAGCCGGAAACAAATTCAAGGCGGTCTCGTAAATATCACCTGCTAGCGGATTGATATACTCACCAAGTGTTTCGACTCTTAATTTTTGCGCTTTTTTGTGCGACAACTCTTCCATAGTAATCTATACTGTAACATATAATATTTATTCCGTCAAGCATTACTCTAAACTACGAATTGCCTCCGTTACCACCTCGGCCGAATGACGTAGCGCCGCCTGCTCGCGCTCATTAAGCGGATACCCTGTCAAGATTTTTACACCATCTGCACAAATCGTTGACGGTAGGCCAAGCACTACATCGTGCAGTCCATACTCGCCCTCAACCAGTGAGCAAACTGGATATACTGAACGCGACGATGAGCGTAGTGCCGAGACAATCTTGGAGATAACGAAACCAATTGCATAATACGTCGACCGCTTGGTCTCGATCACCCGGTATGCCCGCTGACGAATTTTCTCCTCAATACCGTCGACCATCGCTGGCTTAAATCCCGGATAATCAGCAAGTGGTACCTCACCGACTTGCGCTGATTCAATTGTCGCAAATGATGAATCACCATGCTCCCCTAAAATATAGGCATCAACCTCTCGACTATGTACATCTAGCTGATCCGCGATATACGACTTAAGCCGCGACGTATCGAGCGTCGTTCCGGTACCAAACACCCGACCCTTTGGCAAGCCCGATTCCTTCAGCGCCACATACGTTAATGCATCGACCGGATTCGACACTACAAGGATATACGGACGGGCACCGTTTCTCATAATATTTCTCACTGTCCCACGCATAATCTCAGCGTTCACGCCAAGTAACTCCAATCGTGTCTGCCCCGGCTGCTGCGGCGCACCAGCGGTGATAACCACGATATCATCAGTCTTGATATCGTCATAACTGCCTGGCCGCACCACAACACACCGATCAATTCCCATTGCGTCATTGATATCAGCCGCCTGCCCCCACGCCAAGTCAGGGTTGCGGTCGATCAACACAATTTCCTCAACTACACTCCGCAGTGCACAGGCGTACGCCGCCGTCGCACCGACCATGCCACCCGCACCGACGATCACCAACTTCTGTTTATTCATGTTTGTCTCCTAATTTTTATTGCGATAACTTCTCTACTGTAACGCTATCTTGTTGTTTTGTCAAGATACTCATAGTAATATATCATTAAAAATCCCCGGAAACCGGGGGATTTTTGGGCTGCAGTGTAAAGACTATTTGTTAATCTTTGTCACCACACCAGCACCAACGGTACGGCCACCTTCGCGGATGGCAAAGTTCAAACCTTGCTCCATAGCGATTGGGGCAAGCAACTTAACCTTGAAGGTTACGGTGTCGCCTGGCATGACCATTTCTTTGTCAGCTGGCAGCTCAACTTCACCCGTCACGTCAGTGGTGCGGAAGTAGAACTGTGGCTTGTAACCCTTGGAGAATGGAGTGTGGCGACCGCCTTCTTCCTTCTTCAGGATGTACACCTCAGCTTCAAACTCGGTGTGTGGTGTAATCGTACCTGGCTTAGCCAAAACCTGACCGCGCTCAATGTCGCTGCGCTCAATACCGCGTAGCAAAACGCCGGCATTGTCACCTGCTTGACCCTGATCCAGAGACTTCTTAAACGCCTCAATACCAGTGACTACTGATTTCTGAGTTGGGCGGATACCAACGATTTCAACCTCGTCGTTCAGCTTAACAACACCCTGCTCGATACGACCAGTTGCCACAGTACCGCGACCCTTGATCGAGAAGACGTCCTCAATTGGCATAATGAATGGCTTGTCCATGTCGCGTGGTGGCTCTGGGATATAGCTATCCATAGCATCAACCAGCTCCATGATGGCGTCTTCGTACTTCTCATCGCCCTCCAATGCCTTAAGAGCCGAACCCTTGATAATTGGAGCATTCTCGTCAAAGCCGTTCTTGGCAAGCAGCTCACGAACTTCTTCTTCGATCAGCTCGACCATATCTGCGTCAGCCATGTCCATCTTGTTAAGGAAGACAACGATCTTTGGCACGCCAACCTGCTTCGCCAGCAGCACGTGCTCGCGGGTTTGTGGCATCGGGCCGTCGGTTGCTGCAATCACGAGGATCGCGCCATCAACCTGGGCAGCACCGGTGATCATGTTCTTGACGTAGTCAGCGTGGCCTGGCATATCAACGTGCGCGTAGTGACGGTTCGGTGACTCGTATTCTTGGTGTGAGCTGGCGATAGTAATACCACGCTGGCGCTCTTCTGGTGCGTTATCGATCTGGTCGTACGCAATTGGTTTGTTGACTGCGCTTGGAAGGCGCTTTGCGAGCACTGCCGTAATTGCGGCGGTCAGTGTCGTCTTACCGTGGTCAACGTGGCCCATTGTACCCACGTTAACGTGCGGCTTGCTTCGGTCAAATGCATCTGCCATTTGTAGAAGTTCTCCTTTTTTAATAATATTTTCACGCGATAAGCCCCCGAAAAAGGCTCCACGGCGTATGGGCTAATTATAACTGGTTTGCAAACTGTTGTAAATAGGGTTTATACTATGAGCATGAGTATCTTTTCTAAGAAAGCAACACCTGAAGCAACCCGCACTAGTGTATATCCAAAACGATTATCATATGACGAGCGTCGGGAACTAAATGCCGAATATGATCGTCGCCGTCAAACCAACTTACCAAAGCTACCTTCGTTGGGTATTGCTCTTATCCTGACAATGACCCTCTCTATAGCTTGGGTGCTTATCAAGCTCACTACCTTATTCATTAAAACGAGCGGACAGTCTGCTATTTTTCTGTTATTCTTTCTCTTTATCCTCATCGCAATCTGCTACGGTGTCACATTTTTCTATGTTAAGCGTATTCTCGATAGGCTGAGCGTTAGCGGTACAAAGTTTGTTATTATTTACCTCACGCTCGTTGGCGTCATACTCGGGTGCTGCCACCAACTTGGTATCGCTCCTTTTCATGCACTTCTGTCATTACCGGTTTCAGTTTTGTTAATCGCTGCTAGTGGACACTACATTGCGACGAGTATACTTGCTAAATGTTGCATTCATTTTGAGTGGTAATAGTAGTTATTGTATTATATACAACACTTTCTTACAGTAGTAAATTGTTGTAATTATTACTTTCTGTTGGTTATTTTCTCTATGATGTCTTATACTGAGAAGCGTGTATCAGTTAATGCTAAAGGAGAAATAATCTATGTGTGGAATTGTTGGCTATATCGGTGAACGCGAGGCGCAGAATATCCTCGTTGCTGAGCTTAAGCGGCTTGAGTACCGCGGCTATGACAGTGCCGGAATTGTCACCCTATCGGACTCCGCCACACCAACCCTGCTGCGCACCAAAGGCAAGGTGGCGGCACTGGAAGAGCTCGTCGGACAACATAAGACGAGCGATACGGTCGGCATCGGACACACCCGCTGGGCAACACATGGTGAACCAAGTAAGCGCAACGCCCATCCACACCACGTTGGTGAGATTTATCTGGTACATAACGGCATCATTGAGAACTACCAAGACCTTAAAACGATGCTTTCCGGTCATGAGTACGAGTTTAAGAGCGATACCGATAGCGAGGTATTGGCGGCCTTGATTGACTATCTGCGGCGTGACTCACCGGATTTACTGACAGCAGTCACCGGCGCATTGAAGATGGTAGTTGGTGCGTATGGCATTGCGGTACTTGACACCACGAACCCCGAAGAAATTATCGTGGCTCGCCAAGGTAGCCCGTTGATCATTGGCGTCGGAGACGGCGAAACATATATCGCCAGTGACGCTTCAGCGCTGGTTGGCTACACCAATCAAGTGGTGTATTTGCACGATGGTGAAATCGGCCGCTGTACTCGTAGCGGGCTAGAGTTACAGACAATCGAATCACGAAAGCTTGACGTCAAGATCGAAATGCTCGACATGGATATGCAAGCGATTCAGAAGCAGGGCTTTGACCATTTCCTCGCCAAAGAAATTTACGAACAGCCAACCAGTCTCACGTCCACCCTGGCCGGTCGCGTACTACCCGACCAAAAATATGCGCGCCTGGGCGGTCTCAACATGAGCGATGATGAACTGCGCCACGTCAAGCACATCATCATCGTTGGCTGCGGCACTGCCTACTTTGCTGGTGTGCAGGCCAGCTACTTTATTGAGCAACTGACCGATGATGTGACTATCAGCGTCGAGATCGCCAGCGAGCTACGCTACCGCGCATTCAACGTGCCCGAACACTCGGTCGCTATAATCGTTAGCCAGAGCGGTGAAACGGCTGATACCCTGGCCTGCTTGAATGAATTGAAGCGACGTGGTGTTAAATGCCTCGGCGTCGTCAACGCCGTCGGCAGTACGATCGCCCGAGCAGTTGATGGCGGCGTGTACTTGCACGTCGGTGCCGAGATTAGCGTCGCCAGTACCAAGGCCTTTACCTCACAGGTTGCTGCTCTGACGATCTTTGGTATTATGCTCGCCAATGCCAAGGGTACCAACCCACAATTTATTGATGAATTTGTGCAAGAATTAGCGATACTACCAAGTGAGATCCAAAAAGTCCTTGATAAACAAGGTGCCGAGATACCTTCCATCGCTAGGGCATATGCTGATTACAATCACGCACTCTACATCGGCCGCGATACGCTGTATCCGATTGCCATGGAGGGTGCACTGAAACTTAAAGAAGTAAGTTACATTCACGCCGAAGCGTATGCCGCCGGTGAGCTGAAACACGGTCCGATCGCCCTGATTGATGACCATTTCTTTGAAGTCTGCTATATCCAAGACAATTGGTTATACGAAAAATCCCAGAGCAACTTGATCGAGATGAATACTCGCGGTGCTCACGCCATTGTCATCACCGACACGACGAAAAAGGTGCCGGGCGAAACGGTGATCCGCATCTCGACAAAGCTATCGCACCTCACGCCACTTCTGTTCAATGTCGTGTCGCAACTCCTAGCCTATCACGTGGCCGTCAAGCGCGATCATGACGTCGATCAGCCACGCAATCTGGCCAAGAGCGTGACGGTCGAATAATGCTCTCGCATTAGCGGCGATAGTACGTCGCCAAAAACTCTTCACGAAACTCGTAAAATGTCCCATCCTCTAGGCTGGCGCGGATATCATCAACCAGTTTAACGATAAATCGCTCGTTATGGATTGATAATAGCGTGCCAGCCAGAGATTCGCGGGCGTGTAGCAGATGACAGAGATAGGCGGCGGTGTAGTGGCGGCAAGTATAGCAGTCGCAATCTTCCATAATTGGCTCAAACATTTCGCGGTATTTTCTCCCGCGGACATTAGCCCGGCCAAATGGCGTATAGGCGGCACCGTTTCTGGCCACGCGCGTTGGGCTGACACAGTCAAAGGTGTCGATTCCCTGCTCAATTGCCGCAAAGATGTCGTCCGGCTCAGAAATGCCGAGTAAATGCCGCGGCTTGTTCTCGGGCAAGATTTGATTGACCCACTGAATCGTCTGGGTCATAGTTTCCTTTTCCAGCGCACCGCCGATACCATAGCCGTCAAAATCCATCGCACCTAAAAACGCAGCCGTTTGCTTGCGTAAATCTTCATAATTCGCACCCTGCAGCACGCCAAACAATGCTTGATATGGCTTGTCGGGACGGGCTGCACGCAGGCGCTTAACCTCCGCTAAACTCCGCTCCGCCCAGGCATGCGTTCGCGCCAAGGCCTCGACTTGATAGTCATACGGATCAATCAGCGAGGTCAGTTCATCAAAGGCGAAAGTAATATCCGCACCGATCCCGGCTTGGATTTGCATAGATAATTCTGGCGTAAATTTATGGTACGAGCCGTCCAGATGCGATTTGAACATTACGCCGTTTTCGTCCACCCAAGCGTGGCGCGACGATTTTTTAGCGATGGCGATTTCCTCATCAACATCCGTACTCATCGCCAATACTTTCTTAAAGCCCGAGCCCAGACTCAGCACCTGAAAGCCGCCGCTATCAGTGAACGTCGGCCCATCCCAGTGCATAAACTTGCCCAAATAGCCAGCCTTCTCGATAAGTTCATGACCCGGCTGCAAATATAGATGATAGGCATTTGCCAGCACTGCCTGCGCGCTGACATCCGCCACCATTTCTGGCACCATCGCCTTGACATTAGCCTTAGTTCCAACCACGATAAACGCCGGTGTTGTGATATCCCCGTGCGGCGTGTGAATAATGCCAGTGCGCGCCAGCGTGTCGTCAAGCCTAGAAGTGATCTCAAAAGAAAACGGTTTCATTTGATAGATTATATCAGTTTTTTCCGCTACACTAGAAGCATGAGCAAGAAAACGCTGGTTGACCTTGATCCGTGGCTGGCGCCGCATGGACCTATCATCAAGTCACGTGAGGCGTATGTTTCGTCGACGCTCGAGAAAGTTCTGGACGGTAAATCGCCAGCGGAGTTTGTGCTGGGGTTTCATCATTTTGGCTTACATCAGACGGCGGCAGGCTGGACGTTTCGCGAATGGGCACCGAATGCTACGCGCATAGTGATGGTTGGCGAATTTTCCGATTGGCAGGAGCGTGAGGAATTTAGTTTACAGCGCGGTGCACATGGCGAATGGAGTGTTGATTTGCCGAAAGACGCGCTGCACCACGGCCAGAGCTATAAACTACGCGTCTATTGGCCAAATGGCGACGGATGGCGTCTACCATCATACGCCACCTATGTTGTTCAAGATGATGATTCGGTGGACTTTTCGGCTGTAATTTGGCAGCCTGATGAGCCATATCGGTGGCAGCATGACGTTCCGCCTGCACCAAACGTACCACTAATCTATGAGGCCCATGTTGGTATGAGCAGCGAGGAGGAAAAGGTCGCCACTTTCAATGAATTTACCGCGGGCGTCCTACCGCGCATCAAACAAGCCGGCTACAACACCATCCAACTGATGGCCATCGCCGAGCACCCGTACTATGGCAGTTTCGGCTATCACGTCAGCAACTTTTTCGCGGTGTCATCACGGTTTGGCACACCGGATGATTTCAAGCGATTAGTTGACATAGCACACGGACTGGGGCTGCGCGTCATCATTGATATCGTCCATGCTCATGCCGCTAAAAATGAAGTCGAGGGCCTCGGCAATTTCGTGGGCAGCCTAACGCAGTATTTCAAAGCTCTCGACCATCCAGCGTGGGATTCGCGGCTGTTTGATTATGGTAAGCCGGAAGTACTGCACTTTTTGGCCAGCAATTGCCGCTGGTGGTTGGATGAATACCACGTTGACGGTTTTCGGTTTGATGGCGTGACCAGCATGCTATATCACGACCACGGTCTAGGCAAAAGTTTCACCAGCTATGATGATTATTTTACTGATGATGTCGATAAGGACGCCTTGGTCTATCTCAGACTGGCCAATGACATCATTCACGCCGTTCGCCCCGATGCCACGACCATTGCTGAGGAAATGAGCGGACTACCGGGCTTGGCGGCACCGACAGAACACGGCGGCCTAGGCTTTGATTATCGATTGGCGATGGGTGCGCCCGACCTCTGGATCAAGACATTGAAAGAAAAGCGCGATGAAGATTGGGATTTGGGCGAGCTGGTGCATACGCTGAGTTCGCACCGCCCAGAGGAAAAAGTCATCACGTACGCCGAAAGTCACGACCAGGCCTTGGTTGGCGACAAGACACTGATTTTTCGGCTGGTCGATAAAGAAATGTATTGGCATATGGATAAAGCTGACCCCAACCTGACGGTGGAGCGCGGCGTGGCACTACATAAACTAATTCGACTGCTGACCGCCGGACTGCACGGCGGCGGCTACCTTAATTTCATGGGCAATGAATTTGGACATCCCGAGTGGATCGACTTTCCGCGCCAGGGTAATCATTGGTCGTTCAAGCATGCTCGCAGACAATGGAGTTTACGCGACAATGGTTTTCTCAAATACCAATGGCTGGGCGAATTTGACGCGAGCCTGATGAAGCTCATTAAAACCGTTGACGACTCGGGCATTCACTGCCTCACCGTTCACCAACACGACCATGTGGTTAGTTTCATACGCGGCGATCTGCTGTTTATTATGAACTTTTCGCCCAGCCAGTCGCGGACGGATTACGGCATACCAGCGGCGGCTGGGTCATACAGTGTAATTTTGGACAGCGACGACAAGCAATTTGGCGGGCAGGGCCGGGTTAATCCTAACGGCCGCTACTTTACGACGCCACATGGCAACGAGCATATTATACGTGTATACATACCGACACGAAGTGGCCTCGTGCTACAAAAAGATTGACCGCGAAGCTATGTTAGTATGAATACCCTACCATGATCTTGACTACTGTGCTAATTCTTTGACCATCTTAGACAGAATCGGAATGACGTTCATTTCGAACCATGGATTGCGCGCCCGCCAGCGGAAGTTAAGCGGTGATGGATGGACAAGCGGAAAATAATGAGGCAGATACTCCGCATAATGCGCAACTGTTTCGGTCAGGTTGCGCTTCGCCTGCTTATTGAGATAGTATTTCTGAGCATGAGCACCAACTAAAATCGTCAGTCTCACATCTGGCATCCGCGCTAGTAGTCGTGGATGCCACTTTTTGGCAAACTCCGGTCGCGGTGGTAAATCGCCGTGCGTGGACTTACCTGGATAATAAAAATCCATTGGCATTAGAGCAAACAAATCAGGATCATAAAATTGTTCATCGGTAACCCCCAGCCACTGACGCAACGTGCGACCACTGGCATCATTCCATGGCGTGCGTGTTTCCTGCGCTATTCGTCCCGGTGCCTGACCAACCAGCACGATACGTGAGCGGGGCGAAGCGGTATAGACTGGCGGCCAACCACGATAGTGAAACGAGGCATTCATACTATCTTGATTGATTTCATCATATAGCAACGGCCTAGTCATTACGTCAGTATATCACAATTATTATTATACTATTCACGCTATAGGCTACCCTTCATTAATATTATATGATATATTGTTCATATGGATGTAAACTCGAAAAATATCATAGCTACCTTGACCTCGCTCGGCATCCCACCAGCCTCAGCGACAATCATCCATTGCCTCCTTATCGCCCCACCGTACCACCATAGCCACACAAGCCTGCATGAGCAAACTGGCTTTAGCAAAGCAGCTATCACCGGTGGACTACGCTACCTAGAGACACTTGATATGATCTCCTACCGGACAGACAGTTCACGGCGGCAGCATATCGCCTTTACTATCAAGCCACTGGTCACCTATGTCCAACAACGTATGCTGCTATTCGACAAACTGGCTGACGAATTACATGCAGCATCAGCCGAACAAGCAGACAGTGAGTTTTCATCGGATATCGCCACGGTAGCTGAGCTATGCAGTGTAATCAACGAAACAACTTGGCAGGCTATAACGACCTGGGAAGAACAATATACCTCTACTCATCCAGCGAGATAAGATATTCCTCCAGGAAATTGCTCCACTCCGGTACATTCTTTTCTCGAAAATAGGCACGAAGAAAAGTAACCATAGTTTGCTGACGAATTAACGCTTCGTCTCGGCCCGGGTCGGTCATCATAATCTTTGGTAGCTTCAACAACTTCTCAAAGAAATAATTAATAAAGCTATCGCCATCATGCGTGCCACCATTGGCGTTATATCGATGCGCATCAATGTTCACATCAGGCCAAACAGTTGGATCAAATATTGGGCAGCTATCGTGATTCACCGCATAAATAAGCGCCCGCTCAATACCGCACGCCCCAATCGCATCACACATATCAGCGTCAGACACCAGCTGACCAGCTAGACGCTCTGGCCGCACACCATGTAGATAACGGCTATAGCCAATCCGAGCAATATTATGACGCACCGCATCCTGCAAATCAGCCGCAACACCAGCTTTTACCATAATTGACGTGGCATTATTGAGTTCATCCGCTTGCTTTTTGCCAACTATTTTATAATCATCAACATCGTGCAGCCATGCCGTCAGTAGCACTTCGTCCATCACAACCGCTTCTTTATGCTCATTCGCGAATCGCTCCGCTAGTCGTGCTACACGCTCAACGTGATCGTCGCTATGGCCTGACGTATCGCCGCCAAGCAGTCGGCAAACTTCCCGTCTTACTATCGTCATTGATTTGTTCATAGACTTTATTATACACCCCCATGCAAGTTATGGACGTAAATCTATTTATTAGCTACGAAATCCCAAGGTGCATAATGCATCATACACGCTCGGAACAACGTAAACTAGTTCGCGCAGCATGATATCAACCGGTGCTGTTCGTGAAAAGATCGGTTTCTTTAATGCGAGAGCATAACCGATCTCCATCGCAGCACTTATGCCAACATAGCCTTTGGGGGCATGCAGTAAGATAAAGTCAGACTGCTCAATAGCCCGTAAATGCCAGTTTTCTATCTCTCGAGGCGACAGGCCAACTTCTGCAGCATCAACAACAAATTCACCGTCCCTAAAGTCCACTCGTCGCGGTGACAATACCTGACAGCCAGTTACGGCTAGCTCATCATAAGCTCGCTGCAACCCGTCAATATCGCGCCTGTACGACCCACACAATACCGCACGTGCTGCCCGCGGCCTAGAACTCCGCACTACCATATTCATATATTATTTCAGTCAACTCGCCGCACCCGTTGATACACGCCGTGATTTCTCGCAAAAAACTCTTGTACTTTTTTGGCTCATCACGCATCTCGTCGAGTGTACGCCAGGCATTTCTGCCGCCCTCAAACTGTACGACCAATTTACCCGAAAATACCTTGCAAAACATCAGGTGAAAGATCTTGTCTTCGATAATTTCACCTGTTTGCGCATGGCGCACACGTTCATGGTACACCCCGCGATGAACAAACTCACCCCGTAAACCCGTCTCCTCAATCAATTCACGCGAGGCCGCATCGACGATTGACTCGGCCCACCGCACTTTGCCAGTAGGCGCACCCCAAAACCCATAGTAGGGGTGCTTGAGCCGCTGCTGCAATAAATACTGTTTTTCTCCATTACGCTCACGCTCGATAACGAGCATAACCGCCACCTTTGGCTGCCGCTCAATAACACCGGCATCAGTATCAAGCTTATTCGCGTACTCCTTGCCCTTGACCGAGAGACAGTACCCGCCGTCGACTTTCTGCACATAACCTAGCTCAACGAGCCGTTTGATATGAAATTTGATATGATCGCTTTCCAGGCCGCTCGCTTTTTGTAGTGTTGCGAAATTAGCCGCTGGCAAAAATAACAATTCCCGCAAAATTTTCGTTTGTGCCTCATGGATCTTTGCTTCAAAACTCATATCGCCTCCTTTTGGCTCTAGTGTAGCGCGATCAGGTTAGAAAAACTAGGGAAGTCGACTTCCCTAGTGTAGAGGCGTCACACTCCTCTCATAAAATCAGAGATTAGATAATCTCAATAGCTACATCATTCCTGAGTACTGTCAGCCGACGCGCTGCGGATCGCAAACTCAGCCAGGGCGGCCTCCTCTGTCCGCGGCCCACGTTCTATCCTGTCTGTAAAAAAGATACCCTTCAGATGATCTATCTCGTGCTGGATAACCCAAGCAAACATACCAACAAAGTCCTGTTCATGCGTCTCGCCCCGCTCGTCTGTCCATCGCAACGTCACCTTAGGGTAACGCGTGGTAAAGCCCATTGGTGTCGTTTTGGGATCACCCGTCACTCCGCTCAGGCAGCCCTCTGGGTTTGAGCTCTCCACAGGTTTGCCGCTATATTTAACGATCTTGGGGTTAATTGCCACGAGCCGAAATGGCTCGGCTTCAGCATCCTCGGGCGGCCGCACATCGATAACAAAGATCGCGAGATTGCTCCCAATTTGATTGGCAGCGATACCTACGCCCTCGGGACCCTGTGAACGCAGCGTATCAAGCATATCTGTTATGGTCTGCTGCACATGATCGCTCCCTATGTCCTCATGTTTGACCGGTATCGCTTCTTGCGTTAGTATTTTACGGCCATCTTCGGTAAAGATTTTTTTAATTTCGCGTTCCATGTTTTTATTATACCATATTTATCGGGTAATAAATAGTAACTCTGACAATTCTCCCATCAGTTGACAGCCGACCCACCTCTGTTATACAATGAAGTTTGCATTATTATCGTGAGTCTTGGCCACCCGATCCCACCATAGCGGGTCGTGGATGACCTATCTTTATATCAAAATATAAATCTAAGGAGTTTTACCTTGCGACAACAACACGCAAAAACAACATTACAATTACTATGGCGAGCGTCACGTCCGTACAAATGGCGACGCAATCTAGCGCTCATTACAGCTACCTTAACCTTAGCGGTAGGTACGATTGTCGGGCCACTGATTATCGCACAGCTCCTGGATATGATTCAACATGGTCAGCTACAGACCGGCTCTGTGTGGACGCTTGTGATTCTCTATGGCCTCAGTCAACTATGGTCAGAGATTATTGGGTGGCGGATAGTACTATATTTGATGTGGACGCTAGAAACCATTATGCAGCGCGACATCGCAAACAAGGTATTCGCCAAGCTATCTGGTGAGACCATGTTTTTCCACTCCAACAAATTTGGTGGCTCGCTTGTCAGCCAAAACAGCAAGCTCAGTAGCTGTGTTGAACGATTTTGGGATGAGCTAGTATGGGCAGTACTGCCGCTGGTCATCTCACTCACCGGATCAATTGTTATCCTGTCAATGTTACTCTGGCAGTACGCACTCTTTCTATTCATGTTCTCAATCATCTTTGGCGTAGCCGTCTTCTTTGGATCGCGCCCGATGGCCAAATTAAGTAGACATGAGGCGGAGGCCAGCAACAAAGTAAGCGGCAACCTTGCTGACATGGTGTCAAATGTGCTTGCTGTCAAGTCATCCAGCGCTGAAAAAATCGAGCAGCAGCGATTTGATAAAACGAATCGTGCATGGCGCAAGGCTAGCCTGGCCACCATGCGAGGATTCCTCACTGTCAGCAGTGTTTACTCAACAATAAATACCAGCATCCGAATCGGCGCTATCGTGTTCGCTATTTATGCAGCACAGCATAATATCGTTTCGGTTGCAGCGGTGTACTTAATCATCACCTACACTGGCAGTGTCGCTCGTGAGCTGTGGAATATGAATAGCATTATGCGCAATTATAACCGTATTATTGGTGACGCCCATGAGATGGTCGAGATATTACACACACCAACATCACTTGTTGATAGAAGTGATAAAAAGCTTCATGTTGATCGCGGTGTCATTGATTTTGATGCCGTGACCTTTACGCATGACGAGGGTAAAGGCGCAACGTTGTTCCACAATTTTTCACTGCATATTACGCCGGGCGAAAAGGTCGGGTTGGTTGGTTCTAGTGGTTCGGGCAAGACGACTCTGACGAAATTGCTGCTGAGATTTGCCGACATCGACTCGGGCACAATCATGATTGACGAGCAGGACATTGCCGAGGTCACACAGGCCAGCCTCCGTTCGCAGATCGCTTACGTGCCACAGGAGCCACTGCTGTTTCACCGTTCGGTGCGTGAGAACATTGCCTATGGCAAGGCCGACGCTACTGATGCCGAGATTGAACAAGCAGCCAAAAAGGCGGGGGCCTATGATTTTATTACTCAGTTGCAGGATGGCTTTGACACACTAGTCGGTGAGCGCGGCGTAAAGTTATCGGGCGGACAGCGCCAGCGCATCGCTATCGCTCGGGCCATCGTGAAAGATGCGCCAATCTTGGTCCTCGACGAGGCGACCTCGGCGCTTGATTCTGAATCAGAAGTTCTGATCCAAAAATCACTCAAGGCACTGATGAAAAACCGTACCTCAATCGTCATCGCTCATCGACTTTCAACAATCGCCAAGCTTGATCGAATCATCGTGATGCATAATGGCAAGATAGTCGAGGATGGCTCACATGAGCAGCTCATTAAGCATGGCGGCCACTACGCAAAACTGTGGCAGCATCAATCTGGCGGCTTTATTGACGCCTAACCAGCACAGTCTCTAGATAGTATGCTATAATGCATAATGATATGATGCACGCGTTTATTGATTTTATTGTTCATTTTGGTGTTGTCGCGATTTTGCTGGTTGTCTTCGCCGAATCGGGCCTACTCTTTGGTTTCATCTTTCCGGGTGACAGTCTGCTGTTCACGGCTGGCTATATGGTGCAGCAGCATATTCTACCAATTGACATCCACTTCTTTGCGCTGTTACTCTCGCTAATGGCTATCCTTGGCGATAGCGTCGGTTACGCATTTGGACATAAAGTTGGCCGTAAATTATTTGAACGCAAAAACTCTCGCTTCTTTAAGAAGAAATATCTCGTGCAAGCCGAAAAGTTTTACGAAAAGCATGGTTCACTTACTGTGGTGCTGGCGCGGTTTGTACCGATTGTGCGTACGTTTGCGCCAATCGTGGCCGGCGCTAGCAAGATGCACTATCGAACTTTTATTATTTTTAATATTATCGGTGGCGTTATTTGGGCCACACTTTTCACCTACCTCGGATTCTTTGCTGGCAAGGCGCTTACCGACGCTGGTGTTAATATAGAAGTCGCCGCACTAATTATCATCTTCTTGTCAGTGCTGCCAATGATCATTCATGCCCTCAAGCAGGAGCACACTCGCGCGGCGCTACGCCAACAAGTATCAGTCCTGCTCGGCGAGACTCGCCGCAAAAAGCAATAAGCCTTCATGATGAAGCCTGCTCGTTAGTAGCTATACGTCCAACTAGAGCAAACTTTTCAGATACATACCAGTAAATGATTCTGGCACGTTGGCGACTTCTTCTGGCGTGCCGCTTGCCACCACCGTACCGCCGCCGAGGCCACCCTCAGGCCCCATATCGATAATCCAGTCAGCCGATTTGATGACATCCAAATTGTGCTCAATAATAATCATGCTATTACCACCGTCAACCAGTTGTTGCAAAATCCCCAGCAGCCGCTTGACGTCGGCAGAATGTAGCCCAGTTGTCGGCTCGTCCAGAATGTACATCGTCTTGCCCGTCGAGCGCCTGGACAGTTCCGTCGCCAGTTTAATCCGCTGCGCCTCGCCGCCCGAAAAGGTGGTTGCCGGCTGACCGAGCTTGATATAACCAAGGCCAACTTCCACCAGCGTTTGTAGTTTCCGAGCGATATTTGGTACGCTATCAAAGAAATCGGCTGCCTGCTCAACTGTCATGTTCAGCACGTCAGCAATCGTCTTATTTTTATACTTAATTTCCAACGCCTCACGGTTATAGCGCTGGCCATGGCATTCGTCGCACTGGACGTAGACATCCGGCAAGAAATGCATTTCAATCTTGATCATACCGTCGCCTTGGCAATTTTCGCAGCGGCCGCCCTTAACATTAAAGCTGAACCGACCCGCTTTATAACCGCGGACATTAGCCTCAGGGGTGCTGGCAAACAGTTCACGAATTGGCGTAAAAATACCAGTGTAGGTCGCCGGGTTGGAGCGCGGTGTGCGGCCAATTGGTGACTGATCAATGACGATGGCTTTGTCTAGCTGCTTGATACCCTCAATTTTATCGTGTGCCCCTGGCACATCACTGGCTCGATTGAGCCGTGCTGCTAATTCCTTGGCAACAATATCATTAACCAACGTCGACTTACCGCTACCTGAGACACCTGACACCACTGTTATCAGGCCCAAGGGGAACGCCACGTCGATATGCTTCAAATTATTCTCACGAGCGCCGCGGACGATCAGCTGGCGGCCGGCATCAACCTGGCGGCGATGTTTTGGTACGGCAATTTTTTCTGCACCCGACAGATACCGGCCAGTCACGCTATCTGCACATTTGGCTACCTCTTCAGGAGAACCCAGTGCCACCACCGAGCCGCCATGCACACCAGCGCCTGGGCCCATATCAATCAAAAAGTCACTCTGGCGAATGGTATCTTCGTCATGCTCGACTACCAGCACTGTATTACCGAGGTCGCGCAGACGCTTCAGGGTAGCAATCAGCCGATCATTATCGCGCTGATGTAGGCCAATTGATGGCTCATCCAGCACATACAGCACACCCTGCAGGCCGCTACCAATTTGTGTCGCCAGCCGAATTCGCTGCGCCTCGCCACCGCTTAGTGTATTAGCCGCGCGCCCTAACTCCAAATAGTTCAGCCCGACATTACTCATAAAGCCGAGGCGGGCGGTAATCTCTTTCAAAATAAGCCGCGCGATCATTGCCTGCTGATCGTTTAATGTTAACTTGTGAGTGAACAAATCAAGCGCGTCATCAACGCCAAGATCGCAAATATCCATAATATTCAGACCCTGCACCGCTACCGCCAGGACAACCGGCTTCAGCCGCGCACCGCCGCAAACATAACAATCCCGCTGGCGCATAAACCGCTCAATGTCCTTACGCATAAATTCGCTATCGGTTTCTTTCCAGCGCCGCTCCAAATTGGGAATCACTCCTTCATAGGTTGTATCGTAATGCCGCCCATTGCCAAGCTGTACTGGATATTTCTGATCGCCCGTACCGTAGAGTACCTTCTGGCGCGCCTCATCAGACAACTGCCCGACCGGTGTCCGGATACTGAAACCATGCGCCTCGGCTACCGCCGAAATCTTGCGCATGTAAAAGTTATCGACATTGATCCGGTTGTATGGCCGAATCGCACCCTCGGCAATCGTCAGATTCTCATTCAGTACTAAATTAGGATCGACCTCCAGCCGGCTACCTAGTCCAGTACAGCTCGGACAGGCCCCTTGCGGTGCATTAAAACTAAATAGACGCGGCTCAAGCTCTGGAATCTCCTCATCCGGATGATCAACACAGGCATAACGCTGCGAAAACGTCTTTAATTCATCCGTATCAGCATCCAACACCTCAACCACGCCCTGGCCAAGCTCCAGTGCCTGCTCGACGCTCTGGCTCAACCGGCTAGTCAGGTCATTGTTCACCACTAGGCGATCAACCACTAACTCAACGCTGTGCTTGTAGCTTTTCTGTAACTGCGGAAACTCATCCAGCGCATACACCACGCCATCCACGCGCACCCGGGCGTAACCTAACCGCCGATACTGCTCTGGAATATGCGCAAATTCACCCTTCTTATTTTTGACAATTGGTGCGAGCAGCAGCAATCGCTTACCCTCATATTGCTTGGCGATCTCCTGAATGATCGCCTCGGCTGTACGGCGCGACACTGGTTTATGGCAGCGCGTGCCGTCTGGCCTAAGAGCCGGACAATGTGGTGTACCAATCCGCGCAAATAGGAGGCGCAAATAATCATAAATCTCAGTTACCGTTGCCACAGTCGAGCGCGGATTGCGGCTGGTTGATTTTTGGTCAATTGAGATTGCCGGACTCAACCCCTCGATGCTATCAACATCCGGTTTATCCATAATGCCTAAAAATTGCCGCGCATAACTCGACAGACTTTCAACATAGCGGCGCTGCCCCTCGGCGTAAATCGTATCAAACGCTAGCGACGACTTACCACTGCCACTGAGACCAGTGATCACCACTAATTTATCGCGCGGGATCTCCACGTCAATGTTTTTCAGATTATGTTCACGAGCGCCCTTGACGCGAATTACCTCTGGCATATCTGGTCTATTATACCGAATAGACGTTCATTTTTCCAGTTGCAGTGGGCGAGATAATTTCCCCTGGCACCACACTATAAATGTATTTATAAAAACATATTAAGCTTATGATTGCAAATATAATAATCGGCTGTTATAGTAAAACACATGAAGAGGTTTGTGATCATCTGTGGAATTGCCGTTGCCGTCGCAACCTTATTTTACCTGACCCGCGAGGAGTGGTTTTCATTCGTGGTTATCGGCAGACTTCCGTTCACCGGTATCATTCTGCCAGCGGCTGTGATGATGGGTTTTTGGATGATCATTGTGCCGGTATGTATTATCTGGGCAAAATCGATTAGTGCTGCATTTTGGAGCAGCATCGAGATGCTCGGAAAGTTTGATCAGCGTCGCATCAATCGACAATTCCGTCTAGCAGCAAATTCTCGTCACGCGACAGTACAGCATGTCAGTCTGGCTATGGTTGCAACATGGCTCGTCATAACGCAACGCCATCTAGCGCAAGCCGATGCCGCTCCCAAGGTTGACGACCAATCTACAGCACGATTGGCCGTCGCAACAAATTAAAGATATCAGCCCACACCGCTTACTCAGTCTGATTTGCTTCTGGTGATGTCAGCTTCTTGATCATTGGCAATATGATATAGATACCGACAATGGCCATTGCTAATCCAGCGCCAACAATCAGGCAATATAATGGTGTGATAACTGGCTTTAGCGAGGTTGGAAGAATACTAATAAATACCAAGCCCATCCACACACCGATAGCACACGAGAGTAGGGAGACACTCACCAACGGCACTAATGACTCAAAGCCGATAAGGCGCTTTAGTTGACTGAGTTTCATCCCACCTAGTCGCAACGTAAACAGTGATCTCCGTCGCTCCAAGAGTCCACCAATCGTCGATACAATTAAACTTGCCACAGCGACAAACAGTGTCACGCCCATACCAACATAGGCAAGATCAGCGAAGTTTTTGATGACTGGATTAATGGCTGGCCGTTTAGCATCAGTACCACTAACGATCCACATTGGATTGGCTGACTGTAGCCGCTCGCCAACTAGGCCTCGTAACTGATCAACATCAACTGCATTTTGTAGAGTTACGAGATAATTAACGTTACCCTTTGTCTCAACAGTATCCATCAATGTCACCGACTTCGTAACTGGCGCATCAAAATTAATGAGTGCAAATTGATCTGGACGAGCACCACTTGGGCACGTATGCTCAGTGTATGATGCTAAATCGCTACACCGCATAGCGTGGCCTTTTTCGAGAGGATATACTGCTGCACTATTTACGATATATTGCTGCCTATTAAGCATTTGCTGCATTGACTGCGGCAGTGAATCACCGATAATTATCGCGGTATTACCCTTCAGCTGTGAGTAGCCATTATTATTAACTGATGATGCGCTCAGCATTTCAATGCCACTAACTGCCGTTAGATAAAAACTCCCTGCAGATAGTGCCAAGACGACGCCACTGACGCTGCGAAATACAGCCCGTGAATGTACCGCAATGCGCTTACTTGCGATCAACACCAAACCGCTGCGTGCCCACCGAGCACACCATCGTGCGATACAATTCGTCAGCCAACCACCGGCCAATACCAGGCCAAACATAACAAGCATCACTCCCGCTGCGAGCACCATCATTGCTCCTAATGAACTATCTGCTTGCTCATGAAGCCACTGATGTCCCGCAGGGGTTGAGGCCCAGGCAAAGATACCAAGACCTATTGCTAGTGGCAGTACTCGCCAAATGCGCAACTTCTTTACTTTTTCTTGTGTCCGGGCTACGCCAAGCGGTGAAATCTGTGCTCGCCGCATCCGCCGCCAGCTCACACCAATAGTTAACGCCAGTGTCAATGCAATGATTAACAGATACTGTAGCCAGGTTAGCTGCAAATCGGCCGGCCAGAATCGTACACCACCCATCTCAAAATTCTGTAGCGGTGCTTGAAACAGCCAAAACGCTACGAGACCGATAACAACTCCGACAATTGAGGCTATGAGTGACTCGAGGAGAATCACGCGTGTCACTTGCTTTTTTGTGGCGCCAATCAACCGCAAGGCTGCATAGCGTTTCTCACGCTGTACGCCACCTAATTGTTTGGCGATGACCAGCCGTTGCATCAGTT
This sequence comes from Candidatus Saccharibacteria bacterium oral taxon 488, assembly GCA_010202465.1. Lineage (NCBI taxonomy): Bacteria > Candidatus Saccharimonadota > Candidatus Saccharibacteria bacterium oral taxon 488. The sequence goes on from CP047919.1 coordinate 624,269, forward strand.
TAGTATATATCGGTAAAGTATGATGATTGCCCACGAGACTGAGCAACCTTATCCGTGGCGGCAACTTCCTCAGTACTCACCCCTCGAATAAGCATCAGTGCGTCTGGACTTTGTAGGTACGCATCAGGGATCGTACCAAGATACTTTGTATGCTTGCCAAATCTATCAATAATCTTATCCTCGGGATGCTGGGCGACCCTCTCGGCCAGAGCTTTTGACATATAATATTCACCAGATGCTGGTGTTGGTAATTGAGCAAGCTGGACCGACCCTTCTACGCCATAGAGTGACAGTACATCAATTTTTTTATCGCGCCATTTCGTCAAATTACCTAGCTGTACGTTTGACGCCTTTAGCGGCTTGACGGTGGTGTCTCGTTGTCGCTGCTGCGGTGCAGCATTCTTTAGCCGTATTAATAATCGCACGGTCGGTCCGTTTCAGTAGACCGTTTACACCGGCTACAAAATAACAAACCAACACTATACCAAGTGCGATAGCTGCCGATGTCAGCACGAGGCGGGCCATTGATTGGCGACCAGATTTACGAAGAAGCATCCAACTAATGCTCATTATATAACCCTCCTGCTATGAGCATCAGAGCTCACTGATTGTACATGTCCAGCGCTTGCAATTTGACCATCACGAACAATGATCTCACGGTCTGCATACGCAGCAATCGTCGGTTCATGGGTCACCATGATAACCGTTGTTCCATGCTCTTTAGCGGTTGCAATAAATAACTCCGTAATCTTCTCCGAGTTAAGGCTATCCAACGATCCGGTTGGCTCGTCGGCAAACAGTACGGTTGGATTGGTCACCATAGCACGAGCAATCGCTACACGTTGCATCTGACCACCCGATAATTCACCAAGCATGCTGCCAGCCTTGTCGCTGAGTCCGACCGCTTTGAGCCAGTGCTCAGCTTGCTTGTAAGCCTCCTGTCGCTTAGCACCATTGAGCAGCAGAGGCAGGGCTACATTATCGAGACTGGTCAATTCTGGCACGAGCTGTCCAAACTGAAAAACGAAACCAAAGCGAGTCCGCCGCAAGATACTACGTTTATCATCATTCATTGCATCAATACGGTGACCATCAAAATGAATCTCGCCACTATCAACACCGATAACCGCTGCTAGACTGTGCAATAATGTTGATTTGCCCGAGCCACTTGGCCCCATAATTGCTAGCACCTCGCCGGCCATAACATCAAGCGATACACCACGCAGCGCTTGCGCCTGTCCAAATGATTTCTTGATATTCCTCGCACTAATAATTGGCTTGCCCATGTAATAATTCCTCCTTTAACTTTGTTAGGCGTGAGATAGTCAGTTCAATCCATCGTAAATCTGCCTCCAAATGAAATAACGCATGATCAATCAATAGCATATTTGACAAGTCACTATCGCGCCGCTGAACAGTCAGCTCACGCATGCGTTGGATATGTGCGGTACGCTGATTATCGAGGTATGGTGCAGCGTCTCCCTCCTTGAGAATGGCGAGTACCGACTTAATGTACATCGTTGCCTGTAGTTGGGGTGATGGTGCTTCAGGAGTCTCCAACCATGCTTGTAGCTCATAATGTCCTTTTTAGTGATAGCATAACGAACTCTGTCTGGACCACCTGAGGTGCCAGTATCGACAATTTCTTTAACCTTGCCATCATGTTTTGACCGCGCCAATATTGAATATACCTACCCGGCTAGAATTGGCTTATCTTTACCAAAGTAGTCATCGTACTTCTTCTTTAACTCATATCCATAGTTTGATCCTTACGCTAAAAACCCAAGAAGTGTGTACTGTGCATTCATACTCTTACTATACACCACGTGACTAGCTATCGCAAGGGTTATTATAAACTTAGTGTATAGTTGTCTTATAGCGCTGAACAGCCGGATTATATGCCTGCCATGCCGGCATCAAAACCCCTAACCGCCTGCCGTCAGCCAATACTTCATCATACCCAGCTAGCCATTCGTTAAATCCGTGCTTCATATGACCCGTTACCATATCGACTACATCGGGCTGTTGAAGTGCATGCCGCATTATTGCAGTAGCTACCCTTAGCGGCATCATTGATAGTACATTGAAAGGGAAAACTCGCCACACCGCAACACCTTGGTGACGACATAGAGACATACCGTCACGAAGTGCCATAATTAGCTGACGAATCGCCCCTGGATCATGCGTTAATGCCGAAAAACTGCCACTACTAGCTATGGCGCCAGCAGTTGCTGATTGCTGGAGATAATGAACTTTCATCCAATCAAGCAGACGAGCATCATAGCTGCTCGCTACCCCAGCTTCTTTTAAGTGCTGCATGAATAACTTTGCTCCCGCCCTTGCACCACCAACCCGCGTCGGTGTTGGAAATATAATAACCTTCACGCCATTATTATCTCGCCCACCGCCAATACTGGAAGGGAAGGCAATAAAATAATCATCAGGCGATATATATTGATCAACCTCACTGGCCAGATTCCAATTATTTTGCATAAATCCAATCCACCTAGCCTTCGGCTGATACTTTGCTAGTATCGGCAGTACCGATTGAAGTTGACAGCGATTAACCGTTACTAATATAACGTCGTAATAACCTACTGGCGATGTGACACACTGTGGGTAAAATACCGTCGACTGATACGTATTGTCACGCTGACGCAAATCCTTTATAGCAAGTGGCACGCCTTGCGACACCTCTTCATACCGCTCAGGCAATACGAGCACATCCACATCATGGTGTACCGCTAATAAATGTGCATACGTCAGACCGATTGTTCCCGCACCATAAATTAAGTACCGCATCTTAGTCCTCAGTGGGCAGTATCGCCTCCGCCCATAGCTGTAATTCCTGCAAGATAAACTGCTGCTCGTCAGTCGCTGTCGGCGCCAACCGCTGTAGAGACGCCATAAACTGCGGTAGCTGCGCCTGCAGATGCTGAGCCCGCCATGCTTCCCATTGCACTAAATCATCTTCGCTGAGCGAGCGCGGAAAGTTGCGCGCTTTGTAGTGCAGCAGTAGTGACGCCAGCCGCTCGTCCTGGAATTCTGGATGAAAATCAGCCAGCTCGCGCTCATCAGCATTACGCACCGCTTCGACACGGATACGATCGCGGTCATGCAAAAAGCCATCGTACAGTTGTGCTTCTGGATCGGGCATCTTTTTGAAGGCTGGTTTATTTTCAAAAATACTGCGCAATTTTTCGGCAAAATCTGGGTGATTCAGCAAAATATTTTGATGCTGTTGGATAATTTCTGTGCTAAGCGAAATTTTCTGCCAGCCATCGCCCTGCTCCAGCACACCCAGCGGTGCCACCGCCGGACAGCGATTGTACTGCAGCTCTTTGACTGGCAATTTGACGAAATCCTCAGCCTGCCGCTCCTCCCACGACGCAAAGATTTTCTTTGTTAATTCCTCCGCACTCAGCCCAACAAACGGTATCGGATCATACCGCAAGTCATAGACGACCACACCGCCGTTTCGACTGGTCGTCAGTGGAAAGGCCACCGTGGTTTTGGCGAACTCTTTGTCGTAACGCCCGCTGGCGTAAACAAACGGTTTTTTGTCATCCACGTTGACCAGCTGTTGGACTGCTTTTTTGTCACGCATTTTTAGCAAGTAATCATACAGCTGTGGCTGCTTTTGCTTAATCAATTTCGTCACGGCAATCAGCGCTGTCACGTCCGCTAGAGCGTCGTGAGCATTCTCATGCGCAATACCGTTGGCGCTAGTGATCAATTCCAGGCGGTTGCTTGGCTCACCCTTGTCATCAAGCGGCCACTCGATTCCCTCCGGCCTCAGTGCCCTAGTCAGCCGAACTACATCCAGCAAATCCCAACGCGAGCGACCGCCTTTCCAGCTCCACTCGTACGGATCATGAAAATTACGCCACAACAAATGACGAATAAATTCGTCGTCAAACCGAATATTATTGAAGCCAACCGCGATGGTGTCCGGCGTAAAAATCTCCTCGCTCAACATCCGGGCAAACTGCGCCTCGGTGTAACCTTCTTCAACCGTTTTTTGCGGTGTGATGCCAGTCACCATTAGTGCATCAGGACTCGGCAACGTATCATCATTCAGCGTCACCAATAGATTATACGGCTCACCAATCGGCTCGAGATTCATGTCCGTCCGCTGCCCAGCAAACTGCATGATGCGGTCTTGCCGTGGATTTAATCCACTCGTCTCGAGGTCGTAGAAGAAAAATGTTTGCGCCATACCTATAGTATAGCAAAGCTACGAGATGACACCCAAACCTACTACTCAACCAACGTAAACGGCGTCGATTCGCCAATCTGCACCACGGTCTCGCCGACTGCGCCCTGACGGATTAGCTCGTGAGTGATACCCATTTTTCGCATGATGTCGCGCAGGCGATTGACCGATTCAAATTGATCAAAGTTAGTACGACGAGCAAACTTTTCAATTTTAACACCGTGGATAATGAAACTGACCGCATCTTCATCGTCCGCATTTTCAGGCTCCGCGCCAACCACCCGTTCTACCGTCCAGGCGTCAGACGCTGCTTGTGCATCCAATGCAATAACCGGCAAATCGCTGTCCTCTTCTTCGGTCAACTCAGCTTCCCGTACTCGATAATTCGTGACCTCACGACGCAGTAGGCGTAGCAATTCCGTCACGCCGGCATGTGTCTGAGAGGAGATCGCCACCACTGGCGAACCATTGGCTACATTGTGTAACGCTGTCGACTGCATGGCAATGATTTCATCATCCAATCCTTCACATTTCGTCAAAGCGATAATCTCTGGGCGCGTCGCCAATTCCTCGGAATATTTTTCCAGCTCACGGCGAATAGTCTGGTATTTTTCCGCCGGGTCGTCACTATACGCATCAATCATGTGAAGCAACACGGCTGTCCGCTCAACGTGGCGCAGGAACTGATCGCCCAAACCCTTACCTTCCGAAGCGCCTTCAATCAGACCCGGGATGTCAGCAATCAACACTGAACCATCATCCACATCCGCCACGCCCAGATTTGGCGTCAACGTCGTAAATTCATAATTAGCAATTTCCGGGCGAGCATTAGAAACCACACTAAGGAACGTCGATTTACCAGCATTAGGGAAACCAACCAAACCAACATCGGCCAGCAATTTTAGCTCCAACTCAGCCTCAAATTCTTCACCCGCCTCGCCAAGCTCAGCCATCTTTGGTGCTTGGCGCGTACTGGACGTAAAGTGTGCGTTACCAAAGCCGCCATCACCACCACGAGCGACCACTGCTTGTTGCTGGTCTGCTGTCAAATCTGCCACTACCTTGCCGTCGCGCTTGACTAACGTGCCCATTGGCACTTTGACGACCAGTGGCGAACCGCTTTTGCCGCGCTTGTTGCGCTTACTGCCATCGCCGCCATTTTCTGCTTTTAGCTCTGGTTTGTACCGAAAATTCAGCAGTGTATTCAGGTCTTTGGTCGCCAAAAACACAACATCACCGCCGCGGCCACCATCGCCACCATCAGGACCACCCTTATCAACATATTTCTCATGCCGAAAACTGACTGCGCCGTTACCACCCTTGCCAGCTCGCACTAATACTTTCGCTGTATCTACAAACATAATTTTAGTATATCAAAAAGCACCCCCGAGAGATAGCGGAGGCGCTTTATTGCCTTAGAGCATCCTAGTGAATAAAGTTATATCGACCAACCTCAGACATCGGGATCGTTCGATGCGTCACGACGTTATACCCAGCGTAATTCATATCGCTAACGTAGATCGTGCCACCTTCAACCCGCTCGACCATACCGACGTGACCAAGACCACCACCGCCCCATGTTGTCTGGAAGATTGCCCCTGGTGCCGGCGTATGATTAACGACAAAACCGGCTGCCCGAGCACTTGCTGCCCACGACGTCGCGTTGCCCCAGAAGCTACCAATTGGTCGACCAAGTGCTGCCCGCCGCTCGTACACGTACCATGTACAGTTGCCAAGAGCGTATCGGTTGCCAACTGATGCTCGAGCGTAACCATAGCTGATACCACTGACTGCGCCGCCCGTTGTCCGCCCTGCATAGCCCCGACGGCCAGAGCGGGACGCCACGTAACCTGGCTGCTCATTTTCTGGCAATACGCCACCCGGCAGAACAATTCGTGTATCTTTGGCTAGTGCCGCCCCATTTGCCAAGTCGTTATACAATGCCACTCGTTCAGGATTTGCTTTATACTTTTCTGCCAATTTTTCGACGGTGTCGCCGTCCTTAACAGTGTAGACCACGCCGTCAACCATCGGGATAATCAATGTTTTGCCAGCTTCAACCGCATCAGATGTCGTATTGTTCGCCCAGCGCACCGTCTGGGCCGTCACATTAAACTTCTTAGCAATCGAGTCAATTGTATCGCCCTGCTTAGTGACATAAGTCTTGATGCCGCGCTGAGCTGATTTCTCAGGCTGGATAATCTGTGGCTTAGAAATAACCTCCGTATCACCCTGAGCCAACTCTTTTTTGATTGACAGCGTTGCCGTCGCTTCACGTAAATCACCGGCAGTTGGCAGATTGACCGTCTCAGCCAGATCGGTTACCGCATTAGCAGCCGCCAGTTGATCTACTGAAACCTTATTTGTCTCATGTGTCACACCAGTAGACGGTGCGACTGGCTGAGAGGCCGAGACTGAGCCCTGCTGACTAGCGACGCCACCTGTCTGATAACTTAGTGCCAGAAATGAAATAACTAATAGAAAGATTCCGCCATACGCCGATATTGCGCTTAGCTTGAGTTTTTTGCCCCGATGGGCAGATGCTTGGTTACGAATAACGCTTCTCCCGTGTCAATGTCTCCATCAACGCTGACTACCGTACTGAGTCTTTCTTCTCGCACAAGAACAGGATGCATTGTCGACCTAATAATTAGTTGATATTGCTAAACGATTAGTTTTCCGCATCCGTGCGACCGTTCTGGTAGGCCCGCGCGCTTACACGGCGTATACCCTGTATGAACGCAAGCTTATTTCCATTATACGCGATCCTCTCATAATTTGTCAATGCTTTACCCTGTAATACACCTCACCCTTTAGCATATACACCAGCCCAACAACAAAGCTCAAAATGACTGCATATGGCAGCACCGCAGACATCGCCATCATTACAGCAAAGAGAATGGTAGCACGAACAATATACAAAAGTGTTATGACAAACATGAACGCACATATGAGTGCGAACGGCACTCGCACCATCAAGGTCACGCCAATCTTGCGATAACGCAGGCCCCGCTCCTGCTTAATTTTCTCCGCCTCAGATAGCTGGTCGGCTGGACGTGGCTGCCAATATGATACCCCCTCAGGTGTTATGATAATCTTCCATAGCCACAGTGAACCAATAGTCGTACACGCCACCATAAACAAGATAGCCGGGAGCGAGTTATTAAAGGCCAGTGTAGCACTAAATATCGCACGGGTAGCTTCTCGAAGCGCTGAGCTAAATGGGCCAACCTGAAAGACATAAAATTGTGCTAACACAATAAATTGCACCACCGGATACACCACAGTCATAGCGAGCGCAGCGATTCGTTGTCGGTACTGGTCAGTTCGACGGGACTGCTTCAAGACAATGAGACCTTGAACGAGGAGTGATGCGATAGCTACGCCAATGACAGTCAGTACTAACGGCATATCCTGAAGGTTTCGAAAGAATAGCGGCAGCTGACCTATGAACACCCCTGCTGAACAAACAAGTATTGCCGCCTCGATAATAATGACCGCCTCACATCGAATGTTACGCTCTGGTGAAGATGCAGCTTGTTTCTTGGGTTCATTCTTTATGGCCGTCGTCTTTGTCATTCGAGGATTTTCCCCTTTCTTTTTGAAGTATCCTACTGTCTATTATACCAGAGTATTTTTACGTTTTGACGTCAACAAAAATAGCTCGCTATCAAAACCGAGCGAGCTACTGCAAATTCAAACGGGATAACTATCCTTATAAGTATTGGTGACCTCACGGAGAATCGAACTCCGATTGCCAGGATGAAAACCTGGTGTCCTAACCGTTAGACGATGAGGCCATTAAACAGATCGTATTGTAGCAGATTGATAATATTATGTCTAGCTATCCAGTCATGCGAAAATTGACTTTTTCATCATTTTGGTGTATTCTACGTAGAGTTACGAGGATAAAGGAGGAAGTTATGCGAAATTTGTCATCACTATTCCGCTCATTGTCACTGCGCCACTATGCAGTTCTAGCGATGGTTGCGGTAGCGACAGTAGTGCCAACCACATTATGGGCACTAGATTCCAATCATTCGACTAATACCAATACGCAAACACCGACGAATACGAAACCTACGCCAGTTTATAGCTGTAATGCACTCAATATTGATCAGTTTTCAGCTACTAATTTCAAGTTTTCGGTCAAGTACTCCGCTCGTGATGGTGCAACATATAAAACGACGATCTACAAGGTCTATGATGCTAAGGGTAAAGAGGTGTATCAAACTGGTAACGAATTCAAGGGCTTCACACCGGGCACATACACGGTCAAAGCCTTTATTGTCGTTGATGTGAATGGTAAAGAAGAAATGGTGACCAGCGATGCCTGCACTAAGCAGGCCACAGTCCCTGGCGAAACACCGGATCCAAAACCAAAGCCAACGCCAATTCCGAAACCAGTTGATCCGAAACCTGAACCAATCCCAGATAAACCACCAAAAATTACACTGGGGTTTGCCGTCAGAACTACTGTTGATGGCGCGCAGCACAAAAAAGTCACCGTCAATAAGACCTTTACCTACCGAGTAACCGTTACCAACACAGGGACCGCCACTATACATGACACGTATGTTACCAATACCGCACCACAAGGGGTAGCCTACCTAAAGGCATCCGCTGGTACAATTCAAAATAATACCTGGCAGACGCTGATTGGTGAGCTCAAGCCAAATGAATCGAAAACATTTACTGTCGACGCTATTGTCAAGCAATATGTCGCAGGCACACTGACTAGTACAACCTGCATCAAGAGTGATCAAATTTCGCTCGAGGGCCATAACAACTGCAGTGGTGCTACTATAGAGGTGGCCAAGCCGCAGGCCCCAGCTCCGCAGCCAAAACCACAGCCAACGCCGCAACCAAAACCAGCGCCGACCGATCCGAAACAGCCGACACCGACCCAACCAGTAAATCCGACTCGGCCGGCTACACCGGTGCCTGAACCAAAAACGCCAGACCAGTCGAAGCAGCCATCGACCAACGATAATCAGCAGTCACCTTCAGCCTCGGGCGGCACACAAACCACCAACCCACCTGCCGCACCGACGACCGTTGGCGAACTGCCACGGACCGGTAACGCCACCGACACGCTCGTTGGTGGGCTGGGCCTTGGCGCCCTACTCACTGCTGGAGTCGCCTACCTCATCAGTCGACGTCATGTATAATCATAAATCTGGTTGGCATGGATACCCCTCGCACCCCGAGGGGTATTTCATGGTACAATAGTATTATGGCAAAACAGAAGAAAAAGCGCTCCAAGAAATACTCTGGCGTTGACGCCGCAACAACTCGACCCAGTGTCACGCGCATCCAGGCGGTCAGCCGCTCGTCGGCCAGTCAGTGGCTATATGAACGCAAAAAATTACTGCGTGGTGTCGGCATCGGCGTAGTAATAGTCATCATCGTCATTGTGATTATCACTGGCATCATTAGTTTATTCCGGTAAAACTTTCTCAGTGACTTGTCGCCTTTTTCTTGTTCGCGGCCGCCCTATCAAGTGGCAGACGAAAACCGAACTTGCTGCCCTTGTTTTCTTTTGACGTAAAGATCATTGATCCGCCGTGCTCTAACACAACTTTACGCGCCAAAAACAAGCCAACGCCCGTACCGTCAGGACGACGCTTGCGAGCATTTGAAGCACGAAAGAATTTACCAAACACGCCAGACTGCTCAGCTTTTGGCACGCCGATACCTTGGTCTTCGACCGTAAACACCACTTCCCGCGTATCGCAACAGAGCGACACCTTAACCGTCGTTTGTTCTTTAGAATAAAAGATTGCGTTATCAATCATGTTCATGATGACTTGGCGGAGCTTTTCGGCGTCAATGGCCAAGGTTGGGACATCGTCGTCAATATGCACCGAAAGAGTGATGTTACGCTGCTTGGCCACAATCTTCAGCAGGGCCATTTCACTTTGTACAATATCGCCGAGGTTAGCCGGCTGACGATTCATAGTGAACGTTCCGGTCTGCAGGCGAGAGATGCTGAGAAAGTCATTGATCAGTTGTACCATGCGCTCACTCGAGGAAAACGCCTCGCGTAGAACAGCTTTCTGGGTCGGACGAACCGGACCGAGATCACCCTGGAGCAGCATGTCGAGATAACCCTTGATACTGGTTAGTGGCGTTCGCAGTTGATGCGACGCCATAGAAATAAACTCATTCTTCGCTTCGTCTAGTCGCTGTAGCTGCTGGTTGCTCGTCCGCAGCTCCTGCGTCGCCGCCTCGACACGCTGCTGCAGCTCGGCATTCAGCTCATTCACCTCCTCCATCGACTGAGCATTTTTAATGGCAATCGCCAGCTCACCACGCACCGCCCGAAGCATCGAGAGATCGCGTTCGACATAATTATTTTTCTGACTTTCGCCGATCAGCACAAAACCAACAATATCCTCCTGCAGCGATAATGTCATGACGATAGCCAGCTTTTGTAGTTTCATCGTCCGCCGTAACTGCTCCGGTAGTGATTCGACCACCGCCACGTCATCGAGCTGCTCAAGCTGGTGTTGCATTACCAGCTCCGCTAGATCTACCTGCGGCGGACGAGTGTGTCCACGTGAGCCAAATATCCGAAAGCGACCATTATCATACACGGCAAAAATAACCTGACGCGCCTTGATAAGCCGTGTTAGGCACACCGCTAACCGAGTCGTCAGTAGTCGCAGCCCCATCGTATGTAGCAAAATTTGCCCAATCTCGTTGATAAAGCTTTCAATGGTATAGTCCTGTCGATAAAATAGCTTGTCAGTCAGGCGATCAAAAAACTGCTTGGTCGGTTGAAACAAAAACCCTAACAATAATGCCGCTAGCACACCCCAGAATCCTGGCATCCCGCCGATATCATGACCACTGAACGCACTGACAATCGCCGAGATACTATAGGTTGCCGTGTAGTATACGATTGTTAATAAGCTTAGCAGCATGGCGTACGCAATTGTTCGCACCGCCGCATCTTTCAAACCGAAGAGACGATGTTTGACAATCGTCAGGTATGCCAGCGGTATAAAAATAAAAGTGCTCAGCGGCCCAATCCAGATGAGGTCATAGCGACCAACAGCCGGCAGCAGTAAATTAAATATCATACCTACGCTGCCAGCAATGCCATAGGCATAGGAAATGAGTCGTAGCTGAGAGCGCACCAAGAGCGCACTGCGGCGACGAGCCTGATGCGCGAGGATGATGAGTGCCGCCAAAAATAGCAGTATGAAATACACCATATAGAAGAAATAGCCGATCGGATGAATCACGACCGTATGGTCATTCAGCGCCACCTGCGCTATCAGCCAGTCAACTCGCACCACAATCACCGTAGCAACAATGCCAAATAATACCCAAGCGGTGACTGGCACGTGTTTCGTTGTTCGTCGTGCACCAATGTGAGTTGCCACCGAGATCATGGCTGCCGCGATCAGTGCTGCTCCGATGTAATATATCCTCAGGTATATCAGTGCCGCCGCCAGCACATTAGTCGCTAAAAACGCCGCGATACCCAATGCCCACAGCGCAATGCCAACCGTCAGCACAAAAAAGAACCGGGTTGCCAGCTGGCGTGGTTGATGAGCCACGACCATGAGGCCAAACACCAGCGACATTACCCCGGCAATGATCAGCCCCGCTATCTCCATGCCCACTCCCTCGTCATATTTCTAGTGTACCACCAACCTTTGGTCTACGCATAGCATACAGTGCATAGACGCCATCATCAGGACAATATACATCGACCCGCCAATCACCCAGACCCGCTGCCCCCGCGATCCGCTGCATTGTTTCGATTGACCGAGGCTGGATATGCGGCCACTGCACGACATTGAGCGTAAATCCCAGCTGCGGATGCGTATCACGCATATTGCCGACTAGCAGCAGCCCGCCAGGTTTCACCAGTTGAGCAGCATGAGCCAAGAAGGTTGCGGCATTAACCCGCAGCGCCGTCGGACTTTCATCTGGAAGCTCCTCAGGCACGTACTCCAAAATCCCGACAGCATCGACTGCATCATATGCGGCACTCTCAAGGCCAACCCGTCGCCGCAGTGCTCGAGCTGCCACGTTGGTTTGTGCATCTACCGCAGGCGAGACTACACCCTGAGGGCGCAGAATATTCATACAGCGAACGTTGGTAAACTGCCTGACTTCCATTGTCTGGGCATACGTTTGCGCGGCCTTGAGCGCCGACCGGTCAAGATCAACCAGTGTGACGCGCGGCGTAGGGTTGCCGCTCTCTTTGATGTGCCGGAGCGCATGACAAACTGGCTGAGCAGCGCCGCAAGCTAAGCTAACCCATTGCTGCTCTGCGGCGCCCAGAGACGCTTGATCAATAACGTGCCTGGCAAGAATATCCTGAACAATTTCACCGCGACTGCGAATACCGTGCGCATCCAAAATATTACAGGCCCAGTCGCGCACCACTGGCGAGACCGGCTTGCCATTCGCTAATTGCTTGGTGTTCGGATCATACAACAAGGCCAGTGCTGACGCCGTCGGTATCAGTTCCAGCCAATTCTCAACGCCAGGAACCCGAGCGATCAACTCGCGTGTCGCTGGATTCGTATCATCAATCCTCGTTCGCTGGCGCCCAATCGCTGCGTTGAGATCACAATCACCATGAAAGCCCATACCAGCCAACTCTTCTAGCTCCGCTGTTATCCTCTCGTAGGATGACGTCTGGTATTGGTCACACGTTGGCACTGGATGAATCCGCCACTGATCCATCTCAAGTTTCGCCGCGCACTCTGACAACTCAGCCCAGCCATAACGATCTGGCTGAATAGTTATGCTTTCACGCTGCTTTATTGTCACTTTGCCCACCTCTTTTGTGCTAGTTTTACAATACACCACTGCCTGCTATAATACAATTATGGTTAAAATTGCTATCATCGAAGATGACGCGACAATCAGTCAGATGTACCGAATGAAGTTCGAGGCAGACGGATTTGACGTGCGACTAGCGAGTAATGGCACAATTGGCGTGGCGCTCGTCGAGTCGTTTCGTCCAGATGTCATCTTACTGGATATCCAGATGCCAGAGATGGATGGAGCCGAGGCCCTGCGACGTATTCGCTCACACGCGTGGGGCAAGACCATACCGGTTATTGTACTGACCAACCTCGGCGAAGAAGAAGCCCCGCGCGAGATACGCTCACTCGGCATCCAAGGCTACATTGTCAAGGCCAACCTCACCCCACGCCAAGTCGTCGCCCAGGTCAAATCAGTCACTACAAAGCCGTGAGTTTCTACCGGATATTAACCCGGCGCAGGCACGCCGTAATCACATTATCAAACAATGCGCCCACCGTCAGCGGGCCGACGCCGCCTTTTTCTGGTGTCAAGTGAATGTCGGTGCGCGTCCGATTCGCCGGTGCCACGTCACCAACAATCTTACCATCCTCCGAGGCGGTTCCTGCGTCAACCACCACCGCACCAGGTCGGATCATATTTGGCTGAATCAGTCCTACCACGCCGGTTGCCGTGACGATGACGTCATATTCGTGTAGTCGCGATAAATCATCACCCCTACTAAATACCGTTACGTCCAGTCCCGACGCTCGCCACATCCGCTCGAGCGGCGCACCGACCAGCCGCCCACGCCCGACAATAGCCAACTTTTTACCAGCCAGCTCCACACTATAGCCCGCTAACAGCCAATTGATGGCCATCGGTGTCGCCGGGTCAAACAGCGTTCGCTCAGAATTGAGGCCATCGACGTCTTTTTCTGGTGCTACCAACCGCACAATTTGATCGGTCTGCTCTGGCTCGGCGAGCGGCAGTTGGACGATGATTCCCTGGACGTCATCGCGTTGGTTTAGCGTCGCGATTGTCTCCGGTAGCTGCTGAGTCGCCACCCGACAAATTTCTACCTCAATCAAAATATCCGCACCATAGCGCTGCTTGAGGCGCATGTAGGTGGCGATGACTGGATTGTCCGAATCGGTGACGATGGCGAGGCGTGGCTGAATATGGTGCGCTTGACGGAGCATGCGCACTTGCTTGGCCTGACGCTGCTTGATAAACGACACGAGTTCTGCACCATTGAGAGATTTCATTGTTTGATTGTAGCAAATCAGCATGAGCACGTCGAGCGCCTTGAGGTTGGTAGCCGCCTGTGGTATAATCGGGAAGCTTGGCGGATGTAGCTCAGTTGGTTAGAGCGCTGGATTGTGGCTCCGGAGGCCGTGGGTTCGAGCCCCATCATTCGCCCCAAGCATTATCCATAGCAAAAGTGCGACGTTATGTTTACCTTCACCGCTCATTATGCTATAATCTGGACTGATTGGGCCAGTAGCTCAGCTGGTTAGAGCACCTGCCTCTTAAGCAGGGTGTCGAGGGTTCGAGCCCCTCCTGGCCCTCCAAGGAATTATTAAACCCCAGTTTTCTGGGGTTTTAGTATGCATAATAAATCGTACTGCTTACGAAAATGGATCGTGGCCACGTGAAGGCGGCTCTTGAAATCGAGGCGATGGTAGCGACGGACGAGTAATATTATCAGCAGGACCGCCCGGTGGCACACTGCCTGGGATATTTTGTGACGGGGACGATGGCTCTGCCTGGCGCAGCGAATTACCCGCAAAGGTACGATTAGAGAGCGGAACATCACTAGTCGTGTCATGGTCTTCCAGTGTATCGTCAGCGCTCGTTGGCGGCATATAACCACGCGCACCCAGCGCTGATGACTGATAATTCCCGATCCGCTGACGATCACAGTTGCGGTCGCTCACTCGACGACTTCGACCGGTATTACCAAACGCCGGCTGCGTCCGTGGCCGATGCGCCATTAACCGCTGAACTAACCGACGCGACATTCGAGGTTTACCACTAGCATCCATGTGACCCTCCTTCGATCATTCCTGGCGCCCCGAGTAGGATTCGAACCTACGACCTTAGGCTTAGAAGTCCTCTGCTCTATCCAGCTGAGCTATCAGGGCATGTTCACATTATAGCATCTTTCTGGTACAATAGTGCAAGCTCGCGGGTGTAGTACAGCGGCTAGTATGCAAGTTTTCCAAACTTGAGATGGGAGTTCGATTCTCCCCACCCGCACCAATGTCAGATAATTTTAATCCGCGAAAAGGGCATCATGGATTCATATTCATACACAAACACGTCACCATATCAGCCACAGGACATCGAAGACGCCTCCGAATTTTATGACGTAATTGAGCGTAGCAGCCTGACGCATCAACTGTCTAAGTCACGGCCGTACATCTACTGGACAATGGAAATTTATGACAAGGCCAACGGCATCAAAGGTGGTGGCGGCCTGGGCGTATTGGCGGCAGACACGCGGCGGGTAGCCGAAAAGCTGGAAGTGCCATTTGTGGTGGTGACGCCATTTTACCGCAGCGAATCACATCAAAAAATTACCGACCTCGCACAAACTGAATACGTCGAAAAAGTCTCGCCCCAGGAGTATGGCTTTCATTATATTGATGAAGTTTCAGTCAGCTCCGCCGGCTTTCCCGATGCTAGCCTCAGCGTCTTTCGCAAGACGCTCGGCTCAACGCAATTTGTCACCATTTCAGAGCCAAACTTTGGGCAATTGTACGAAGGCGAAGGCTCGGGTGATCACCGGCTGTACCAGGAGGTAGCCCTTGGGTTTGGCGGCTATAAGGCCCTGAAACTACTCGGCATCAAACCAGCCGTCATTCAGCTCAATGAAACCGCAACAATTTTTGCGGCACTGGCTCGGCTGGACGAGCTATGCGCCAACGGTATGAACTTGTACGAAGCAATCGTTTACGTCCGCAAACACACACTCTACACCAACCACACCCTACTCCAGGCCGCTGAACCAGAGTTTCACCGCTCGCAATTTGAAAAATTAGTACTGCCAAACCTCAAAAGCAACGCCGTGCGCTGCTGGCTGATGGAGCAATTTCGTAACGACCGTTTGCGACCTAATTTGCTGGCAATTGAGTTGACCGAAGCCAAAAATGGCGTCAGTAAACTGCACGCCCGCGTGGCAAATTTCCGCGACCGCAACAACGACAAAGTCAAATTCCACGCCATTACCAACGGCATTGACCTCGAGACATGGGTGCTGCCGGAAATCCTGCAAGCTTATCATGAGCATACTATCCTTGATAAATTTGGCTTGCCAACAGAGCAGTATCAAGAGGCGATCGCCACGTTACCCGCTAGCACCATTCGCTCGCTCAAACGCGTAGGCCGACTGGAGCTAAACCGAGTCCTTGTAAAGCGCAAGGATCAATACAATAATCCAGTTCACCTGCCCGAAGACGCGCTGGTGTTCGACTTCAAGCGGCGATTTGCCAATTACAAGCGACCACATCTACCATTTGAGCGCCCAGAGGTGCTCAAACAGATTCTGCTCGATAGCAACGCTCACTACATTCTTGCCGGTAAGGTTCATCAGGGCGATCATGACATGTATCAGCAGCTCCTGACCATCCTCAAGCTCGTCGATAGCGACCCTGCACTGCGTGAGCGTGTCCACTACATCCAAGATTACGACGAGACCCTGGGACGAGTGCTGGCGATTGGCTCAGACATTGCTATCAACGTGCCGATCATTGGCCTCGAGGCCTGCGGTACATCATGGGAAAAAGACATTGCCAATCTCAAGCTGCTTATCTCCACCAGCGACGGTGGCGTTGCCGATATCAAGCCAATCGCTTGTCTCGAGGTGAGCGGTGTAAGTCCAGAGGACGAGACCACCTCGCTCTACGCTAATATGCGGCGAGCCGCACAAATTATCGCTAACGACGAGCTACTGACACAGCACATTCATCGCCAGCTCACGGCCTATCTACCAATCATATCGGGTGCACGGATGCTCAAGGATTACCTCAAGTTTCTGTTTCCCGCCCGCCATACAACCAAATAGAGCCGATAGCAGAACACTCCGTAGCTACTCGGTGATAACTTCAATCTCTGCACCCAGCGAATTCAGCCGCTGCGCTAGTTCCTCGTAGCCACGATTAATTGAATACACGTCACGCAACACTGACACACCCGGCGCCGCTAGCATTGCGAGCAGTATGACAACTGAGGGCCTCAGTGCTGGTGGTGCAACAATATCCGCTGGCTTCCACCTGGTCGGACCGCTGATGTATACCCGGTGTGGATCAACCAGCTCAATGTGCGCGTTTAACTTACTTAGCTCAGTGAAATAAATTGCTCGATTTTCATAGCTCCAGTCATGTACCAAGGTCCGGCCCTCAGCCATGGTAGCAATCAGCCCCAAGAACGGCAAGTTGTCCATATTAATCCCCGGAAACGGCAGCGCGTGAATCTTGTCTTTTAGCGCAACCAACTTGGAGTGTTTCAGCGTGATATCCACCAAGCGAGTACGACCGTTGTTGGCTGCATATTCCTCACTCAACTCATATTGCAAACCCATCTCAGCCAATGTTGCCAGCTCAATTTCCAGAAACTCAATTGGCGCCCGGCGCACCGTGATTTCTGAATCAGTCACCACGGCCGCCGCGATAAAGCTCATCGCCTCGATCGGGTCTTCAGACGGGCAATAATCGACTGCCGTATTGATGTGCGACCGGCCCGTGATTTTTAGCGTCGTTGTACCAATTCCTTCGATGGTCACGCCCAATTTCTGCAAGAAGAAACACACATCCTGCACCATGTAGTTCGGGCTGGCATTGCGGATGATGGTGGTGTCCGTGGACAGAGCCGCCGCCATGATAACGTTTTCCGTCACCGTGTCGCCGCGTTCAGTCAATAAAATTATCCGATCGCCCGTTGTCGGCTCGACGCGCGCATGATAGTACCCACCCTCGGCCTCTACCTGCATCCCAAAATGCTTCAGGCCCGACAGGTGTGGCTCCACCGTACGCTTACCGAGGTTACAGCCACCGGCAAATGGCAGCCGAAAATCATGATATTGATGAAGCAGCGGGCCAAGGAGCATAATCACGGTACGCGTGCGCTTGGCAGCAGCGATATCCATGTCCTCCAGCCTCAGCCGCGCCGGTGGTATAATCTCTAGGTCGTTCTTTCGCAGCCAACGAGTTTTAACGCCAATTGAGTTGAGCACCTCAATGATCCGGTTAACCTCCTCGATACGCGCCACATGACGCAGCGTCGTTTTTCCCTTGTTGAGCAAGCTGGCACAGAGCAGCCCCACGGCCGCATTCTTGCTCGTTTTGACCGATATATCACCAGAAAGTTTTTTACCGCCATGCACCCGAAAGTTCATCTTGCCTGAGTGATTGAGCGTAACGATGTTACAGTTGAGCACATCACTAATCCTCATTAGCATCTCGACACTAATATTCTGACCGCCGTTCTCGATACGATTGATGGCACTTTGTGATGTACCAATGGCCTCAGCTAGTTGCGTCTGGGTGAGGCCTTTGCGATTACGATTCTCATTGATAATAACGCCGATTTTTTGGAGATAGTCATTCATACTCATAGCGTACAATATATCACACATGATATATAATGTAAAGTGCTATAATAGAGGAAAAGGAGGGAGTGTTATGCAAGATACACAGGTCGCCGATTTAATTGCGGCAGAAATAAAACGGCAGCAGTCGGGGATCGAAATGATCCCAAGCGAAAATTACGTTTCAACTAGTGTACTCAAGGCGCTGGGCAGCGTCTTTACCAACAAATATTCTGAGGGTTACCCCGGACGACGCTATTACGGCGGACAAGAAAACACCGACCAAATTGAACAGCTGGCGATTGACCGCGCTAAACAGCTATTCGGTGCTGATCACGCCAATGTCCAGCCGCACTCTGGCGCCCAGGCCAACGAGGCGGTGTATTATGCGTGGTGTGAGCCTGGCGATACTATCCTAGCGATGGATTTGGCGCATGGCGGCCACCTGACGCATGGCGCGCCAGTCACCCGCTCAGCCCGCGAATATACCTTCGTCCGCTACGGTATCAAGGATGTCGAGACTGGCGAAATTGACTATGAGGAAATCCGCCGTTTGGCGCTGGAACATCGGCCAAAAATCATCTTGGCGGGCTTCTCGGCCTATCCGCGCGAGCTAGATTATGCTAAGTTTGCCGAGATTGGCAACGAAGTCGGCGCTATGTTGATGGCCGACATGAGCCACATCGCTGGACTAATTGTCGGCGGCGTAGCCAAAAATCCGTTTGATTATGGTTTTCACGTTATCACCACTACCACGCACAAAACCTTGCGCGGGCCGCGCGGCGGCTTGATTTTGTCAAAAGGCGTGGTGGGCAATCCTTTGAAGCGACCAGAAAAAACCTTAGAAAACTTGCCAACACTGATTGACCGGGCGGTCTTCCCTGGCACTCAAGGTGGCCCACACATGCACACCATCGCCGCCAAGGCAGTGGCCTTTGGCGAGGCGTTACGCCCAGAATTCACGGAGTACGCCCAGCAAATCGTAAAGAATGCGGCCGTGCTGGCAGATGAACTGAAACGCGGCGGCTTGAAGCTGGTGACAGGTGGCACCAGCAACCACTTGGTGCTAGCGGATGTTTATGGCAGCTTCGGCATTGACGGTAAAACCGCTCAGGAACGGCTGGAGGCCAGCGGCATCACCGCCAATGCCAACGCCATCCCCAATGACACCCTGCCGCCATTCCGCCCAAGTGGCCTGCGTCTCGGCACGCCAGCGGTGACGACACGCGGCATGACGGAGGCAGAAGTCAAACAGATTGCTGAGTGGATTATCACAGCGATAACCGCAGAGGACTCGGCAGAATACGCAAAAATTAAGCAGCAAACTACTAGCCTTGCAGCGCGTTTTCCGCTACCATATAACTAATACTAAATAACTTGGGGGGCAAATCAGAAATGATTTCTTCAAACAAAACTAAAGGTTTCACATTGGTTGAGCTCTTGATCGTCATCGTGGTCATCGCTATCTTGGCTGCTATTTCGATTGTGGCGTACAATGGTGTGACACAAAAAGCACGTGATAGGGAACGAGAATCAAATGCACGTAATATTGTCAATGCCGCCGCAATCCATAAGTCAGACCGCGATTTTTGGCCCGACATCAATGACCTTGCTAGCTACACTGTCGTTAAACTACCGCCAAATCTAACCGACTCGACAAAAGTGGGCTCGTCTATTAGTGCCGGCCGCGATACGTATAAATTTCAACTTTGTAAAAATAACGGATTTACCTCCAATAAAAAAGAAGCTACTGGCGTCCGAGTCGAGTACCTTCGAGAAGAAAGTCCAAATAGTGGAATTCAGAATATGACAGCAGGTACATGCCGATAAACTATCTACCCGCGCGAATAAAAGAGCTCCACATACCCCTTGGAGCTCTTTTGTTTGGTCTTTTAGTTCTCTCAGCCTAGCAACCCGATCCAGCCGTATAGGTTTCGGTGTGAATAGCATTCTTGGCCTCGTTCCAAATAGTAATCTTTGCACCAGTTTGAGGACTACCACATGCCTCTAGCTTATAGTGGTCTTTATCAACGGTATTATCACTAAGCTTGTCAACAGCCTTAGCCGGTACTTTGACCGTGTTGTAATCCTTCAAAGCTTGCTTGTCGTTTGCCGTCAACCACTTACCTTCATTCTCGGCATTATATGATGAAATGGCGTTAATGATGTTGCGTGCATCTGATATGCGCTCATCGTCACGTGCTTTTTGTGTCACACCATTGTACGCCACAATCGAAATAGCAGCCAAGATAGCGATGACCACGATAACGATCAAGAGCTCAACCAATGTGAAACCTTTAGTTTTGTTTGAAGAAATCATTTCTGATTTGCCCCCTATTTTTAGTTAGTTATTATTGTAACTTGATTGTAGCAAAGCGATTATAAAAGCGCAAGCATTTTATACATAATTACCTATTGCTACCCCCAATTAACCATAAATACAGAGGTGAAAGCCCCGAGTTGGGGCGCTATTCAACTATAAGAAACCCACCCGAACCCGCTATGGACACGAGGCGCCGGCAGTGCCGTTTACAGGAACATTGATTGACTTGACGAAGCGCTGACTGGAATATTCGATATTCTGACCCGCAACCGTCTTGGTTACCCCGAGGCTGACTTTGAGCGTACCGTCATTGATCTTGCAAACATTGAAATTAAGCACCGTACTGGTATCGATGATCGTTTCGACTGCCCCGTCCAACTGCCAGATACGGTCGGTGGCGCTCGGGCATGAGCCGTCATACATCGTCTTGCGCTTGAGCTCTGAACCACTTTGGAAATATTCGGTCGTATATGTCTTGGCGTCGGCGATAGCAACTGCTCCCCACGCTACGCCACAATCACTTTTCTGGATCAGCCGTCGCGTCGGGCTATAGGGGTTGTCGCTGGTGGCGAGACTATGTATGCGCACATACGAGGATGTTGTTCCCTCAAGCGTAGTACTGAGCCGTACATCTGCCTCAATTCGATCAAGTGCCGTTAGCACATCACTCTGTAATTGTGACTTGGCGCTGGTGACCATTGACGAACCAGTGAGATTAATGATTAGGCCAATAATACCCGCCAGTACCAAAATAATGACTGGCGCAATCGCCAAGATCTCAATGAGTGTAAATCCTTGGCTATTCTGCTGCCGATTAGCGTTAGCCCGAAATATACGTCGCATGCACCACCTCCTGCGCTGGCGTTCCATAAGTAATAATTACCGCAACACGAATGACCGCGATGCTATTTGGTACTTTACAATATTCGACTCGAGCACGTACTGGATCCGGCAATGTTGGCGTGGTCGGTGGTGTCACGTGTTCAGTCTTGACCGCACCGCTGCCACAAACCTCAGATACTGTTTTATACAAGCCACGTTCACGTAGGATGCCGTAGCCGAGATTGGCAGCTTCTGAGGTGCGGCGAGCCTCGGTATTACGTGCCAATACCGCCCCGTACAACTGGTAGCCACTCATTAAAAAGATCCCGGCAATAATCAAGGTGATCATCAATTCAATGACGGTAAAGCCGTTTTTATGACCTTTATGCCTTAGAGGCGTTTGCTGTTGAGTACTTGCCATTTACCCGGCTCCTTCGTTTCTAAATGATAAAAAATCGTATAGCGCCGACAGGCTGCGCCCGCCTCATCACATACACCATCCTTAGCGCCGGCAACGTAAATGTACGCACCATTTGGATAGTTCGTGATCTTGGTGTTTTCGTAATCGTCTTTTTTGGCAAGCAGTTGACTAATATTAGTTATTGGATTGACCCCGAATGTACCGTTAATCGCCGAAATGAGGCGTTCTCGATCCAGTGGGCCGGTCTTGGCGGCACCACCCAGTTCGTCAAATGCTGCCGCAAACTGCGCCGCAGTCATCTTGCCAGCGCCACTAGCACCAGAAACGTACGCCGGATAGCCGCCGGCAGGCTTGATGACGTTACCGGCACTGTCACGAATTTCCCGTGGATAGACGCTCTCGAGATAGTTCTGCAAGGCTAGCACATCGGCCTCACGCTCCTTATCGCGTGCCGCCGCCTGATAATTACGAAAACTTAATGTCGCGAGCACCAATAGAATCGCCATGACGGCAATAGCAATGATCAGCTCGACTAGCGTAAACCCCCGTCCCTTCATACCCCCATCATACTCGGAAATATGCATAAGCGCAAGCGTTTTGGCGCTCAAATTTCCAACGGTTCTTGCTGGATCTGAATGTGGAACTTATCGTACACCGCCCGGATGATGGCGTCACGTGCCGCCGCCAGATCATGGTAGCTGGTCGCCGACTCATTGATCAATACCAGCGCGTTCTTGTCGTGCACCCGCATGCCGTGAAGCAATGTCCCCTTGAGCCCAGCCTGTTCGATCAACCAACCCGTCGGTACCTTGTGTCGGCCGTCCGGCATGTCATAGCACGGGACATCTGGATACTGTTCACGAAGTTCATTTAGCTGCCATGATTCAATCAGCGCGTTCTTGAAGAATGAGCCAGCATTAGGTCGCTCGGTCGGATCAGGCAGCTTATCAAACCGAATTGCCATGACTGCGTCACGGATCACCTGCGGCGTAAAGGTCGTGATGTTCATGCTGGTCAAATACCGCTGCAAGCCGGCATAGAACGGCGGTTTTGGCGCTGCGTGATGGAGCTTGATGGTAATTGAGAGAATGCAGTAGCGGCCGCTCGCCTCACCACGAAAAATACTATGCCGATACGAAAACCCGCACTCCGCTGCACTTAGGGTCACCACCCGGTCAGTCAGCGAATCGTACACCTCTAGCTCGGTGAGTACATCAGCAACTTCCTGGCCATACGCACCAACGTTCTGCACCGGCGCGGCGCCGGCTGTACCAGGGACGGCCGACATTGCCTCAATGCCGCTCAGACCCATGGCGACCGTGCGTTTGACCACCTCGTCCCATGTTTCACCCGCACCAACCTTGATCGTTGCCGCCTGACCATCATCAATCAGCACTGCAAATCCCTTGATCCGATTGAGCAACACCACCCCCTCAAACCCTTCGTCGCGAGCGATGACATTACTACCGCCACCCAAGACAAAAATTGGGATACCCTGCACCTTGGCACTTTTATATAACTCTCTGACTTCATTCACCGACGTCGCCGATGCCATAAAGCGCGCTGTGCCACCGAGGCGCATTGTCGTATATTGTTGCAACGGAATCTCTGTTCGTATCTCCATGTGATCCATTATATCATTTCTATTTAGGCGCGGTGCGTGGTATAATATCCTCGTGTGCACCCGTAGCTCAGTGGATTAGAGTACTTGGCTTCGAACCAAGGGGTCGCAAGTTCGAATCTTGCCGGGTGTACCATGAATTTCGCGCTTTCCTACCGGACCTTTTCCTATCAGCGCGTTAGTATGCCCCGTTAGCTCAACTGGATAGAGCGTTGGTTTCCGGTACCAAAGGTTGCAGGTTCGATTCCTGTGCGGGGTACCACTATACTAGACAATACCCTGGTCGATGCTAGGGTATTTTTGCTTGAATTGCTCAGTTGTTGGCAATGCCAACTTGCCATTCGTCATATCGTTAATTGTACCTTGAAAATGATCATACGCCTCGTGTATCGATAGACTGGGGGTGATCATCTGCGGTAATTTATGAATAAAGTCCATTGCCCATTTTATTACTGGTGTATAGACGCCTTGTTCGCCTCCACTAAAACCTATCAGCGTTTCTCCGCTCAGAGACCACATCAACTCATCATGAAATACTTTCGCTGGTTGATACTTAATTTCTTCTTCGGTAACGGTCGTGAGGCGCTCTATCGTGGCATCGAACTCGCGCCGCGATTGCTCTTTTTGTTCTAATTCCCGCACGTCATCAAAGAGCTGCAATAGAGCCGTTGACAAAAATCTATCAGCATGAGCCTGCTGCGTTTCTAGCTCGCTGAAGTCAGTTGTCATGCCCATATCACGGCGCACTCCTCGCGCCACCCGTTCGTACTGTATCGCATCACATGTCTTTTGATATTCTTGGTACTTGTCAGCAAACGTAAGCGCAGCAGGACTATATTGCGGCGTACTAAACATAAACCAAATATCTCTGACATTTATCTTTCGTAGGTCAAGATCCCAATAATCTAGATCAGTGTGGTTCGGATTGATTTTTCTTATAAGAGAAGACCAATCCGAACCGGCAGCCCACCATAATGTTCTCCTTTCCAGCTCCTCATTAATACGATCAAGGTCAATAATAATATTGTCAGGACAGTTGTATATTGCCTGGCTGAAGCGCGTCACCTGCTCTTCAAACCATTTTTTCTCTGTAAGTTGAGCGCCGACCGCACCCATTGCACCACCCACAACAGCCCCAGCCGTCGTTAGCAGTGGCTCACCGGAACTGAGCAGCGATGCGCCACCGCCAGCAACAAAACTACCGAGACCGAGAGCGCCTATATCTCGCAGTGTCAATTTGGTATGTTGATCCTCCTGGGTTACATCATCAAGTTGCCCCGCAATATCCACGAGAGTCGGATCTTGACATATAATAATGTAGTTTCGAAATATACGATCCTTGCAACCATCAGTCTGCATATACCAGATGGAGTTCAAGCACCCTCCCAGAAGTACTCCGTCTGCGACGACACGATAGGGTTTTTGTATCTTATTTAAGAGGTCTAGGTTTAGATTAGTCGGCTCCCCACCCTTTTGTGTCTGAACAGGTGCCAATACCTTGACGCCCCCTCGCGGTATGGCACGACGTGTCCGCTCGGTTAGTTGCCCACTTTCATCAATAAAACCACTCTCCACAAGCCCCCCAATCGCATGGGGCGATTGCGCTTTAATCTCACTTCCGTGCCCGGAAAACTCCATACCGCTCTTAGCCATATACCTATTATACAATAATAAATTATATTAGCAACCCTACTGTCCGAGCGATATCGGCGGCACGCCCGAGTCTGGGGGCACCATGCCGCTACCGTTAGCCGCCTCACTGACCACCGCCCGTATCTGCTCCGCCATGATAATCGTCGTTGAGCCCGGCGCGACGGTGCCAGCGAGTAGCTGCTTGGCAACGGTATTCTCGACGGCTCGCTGCACCACGCGGCGCATCGGACGAGCGCCGAGGCGCGGGTCGTAGCCAGCATCGACCAGTAATTTTTTACCCGCCTCTTCGACGGCGACTTGGATTTTTTGCGGCGCCAACGTCCGATTGATACCAGCCAAAATGAGATCAACGACCTGTAGCAGCTCTTCTTTGCCCAAGGGACGAAATAGCACGATTTCATCAAACCGGTTGAGAAACTCCGAGCGAAACAGATTGGCATTAATCAGCTCGTTGATAAATGTCTGCTCAAACTGCTCCAGCTGGTAGCCGCGCTCGATGTATTCGCGAATTCTCTCAGCACCAGCATTTGACGTCGCAATAATGATGGCGTCACGAAAACTAATGTCGCGGTTTTTCTCGTCGCGTAAAATTCCCTCGTCCAGTAACTGCAAAAGCGTCGTGAGTACCTGCGGGTGGGCCTTTTCAATTTCGTCGAGCAACACCACCGAAAACGGCCGCTTCTGTACCCGGGCAGTCAGACTCATCAGATCATTCGCCCCATCAGCGATCAGCCGCGCCACGTCCTCGGCCCGCACAAATTCGTTGAGATCCAGCCGGATGAGATTGCCCTCGCCGCCAAAATAGATATCCGCCAGTGCCTTGGATAGCTCAGTTTTACCAACTCCAGTCGGACCGAGGAACAAAAACGTACCAATCGGCCGATCGGGGTTACGTACACCGGCACGCGCTCGCCGGATCGCATCAGAGATGACGCTGACGGCACGCGTTTGATTGATCATGCGCTGATGGATCAAGTCTTCGAGGTTCAAGAGTTTCTCCCGTTCGTCGTCAGTCGAGGCGGTCGCGATCTTGATGCCCATGGTTTTTTCGACCGTGTCATCAACCGACTGGGCCGTCACGAGACCGGACGACGCATAATGAGCTGCCGCCTCCAGCACCTTGAGCGCCCGACCCGGCATCGCTACGTCTTGGACGTACCGCTCGCCGACGCGGTAAGCTTCAGCGATGGCTTGATACATGTAGGTCACTTTATGGCGATGTTCGAGGCTGATCAGCTGATCACGCATAATCCGCACCGTCTCCTCGGGCGACGACGGCTCGATGACAATGGTATTGAGTGCTGTCGCCAGCTGGGCGTTGCGCTGAGAAATCTGCAAGTAGCGCTGACTATCCATGGTGAGGATAATTCGCAGCCTGCCCGCCTCCAAGATTGGCAGTAGCAAATTACTCAGATCAACCGAACCAACGCTCTCCTCGAAAAACAGCTGAGCATTATCGAGACACAAAATGACATTCTTTGATAAAAATGCTTCGTTGAGAATCTGCGTCACCAGCGCTTCCAGCTCGCCCCGACCGGCTGCTGCCGAGATCAGCGACGAGGCGTCCAGCAGGAAAATCTGCCGATAGAGCAGCGATGACGGCACGGTTTTATGTCCATCAATGAGCATCTCAGCGAACGCCGCCACGACCGTACTCTTGCCGGCCCCATTGAGCCCGACCAGCGCTGCATTCTGCCGGCCATTCGAGCCAAAAATTGTCATCAGCTGCTCCAGCGCCGCCTGATGAGCGTCCAGCTGCGAGATCATCGTCCCGCCCGATACCTGCAGGCTGAGGTTCTGGGCGAACCGGCTCAAAAGCGGCGTATAACCAAATGACCAATCACGGGCGATACCGCCGGTGTGGAGCGGCTTTTGCTTGAACTGCTCGATCAATGACTTGAGGCGCTCATACCACATAATACCACCCAATACATCACGAAAATCAATTTTTAGATTTGCTAGCAGAGCGTCATGATTCGGAAATTGCTCAACAATCGCCGCCGCCAACACCGCACCTGTTACCTTCGGGCTATTGGTGTCACGCCAAATTCGCAGCGCTGATTGCCACAGGGCCGGCGTATTATTGGGATCATCCGAGGCGATATTCGCCAAAAAGTTCGGTGTGAGGCCCAACCGCACCCCGAGGAATTGCCCGGCCCGCGACTGACCAACCGCCAGCGCGATCTCTTTTGGCGTCGGTCGCTGACTCAGGCGGCCCAGCACATCCGCTGCCATCACATCATCAATCGTCTCTGCTCGTGCGCTCACCGCCATCGTCTTGAGATCGCCCTGCCACCACACACTGAGCATCGCCAATGGCCCCACCAGACCAATCATCAACCAGCCAATCGGCCCGTGCTTGATCAATAGCCAAACGCCACCCAGGCCCAATGCAACGGCGACGAGCACTACCAAGACATGCCAAACCGTACCAAACCGCGCCGTGAACCGCGCCTTTTGCGCCCGCAAGCTGTGATAGCGAAACTCCGGTCGCACCTCGTTCATGCCAAAACCCTCATCTGCCACAAGATAATTCCTATCACCGGCGTTACGGGTAACAGCGCCCACACCACGATACTACCGACCGCCCACACTACCCGCAGGCTAATAACTACCAGCCCCGCAAACAGCACCAAAAGCCGCACCACCGCACCAACTGCCCGTGAGAACAGCCGGTCGAAAAAGGCCTGCATCTTGACAGCGAGCGGCGCCTGAGCACGAACTTGCCCTGCGGAAATTTGGCGAAATGGATCGAACAGCGTCCGCACCAACAAACCGATTGAGAAAAAATCGGCCGTCCGCAGCACACCGAGACCAACGCGCTGCATATGCCGCCGCCAGCCTGCGCCATACCACCACTGGAAAATACCCACCAAAAACATAGTTCTATTGTAGCACACTGCTTGGGCGCGGTATAATACGAAATATGTCACGACAGATTCTCAGTACACTTATCGGCAAAACCGTCAAACAAGCTGCTCGCCTGCGCGGCGGTGGCTCGGCGCTCCCGGGGTTAGTTATCGAAAAGATTGATCCAGGCTTTATCGCTCGTACCCTGGCGCAAATACCGCGCGGCGTGGTGGTTATCAGTGGCACGAACGGCAAGACCACTACCACTAAAATCGTCGTTGAACTGCTCGAGGCGGCCGGCCTCAAGGTTTTTACCAATCGCACGGGCAGTAATTTCTCGCGCGGCGTGGCGGCAGCGCTGCTCGGCGAAGTGGACATGCGCGGGCGGCTGGATGCCGACATCGGGGTGCTGGAGCTTGACGAAGCCTGGGCAGTCAAGTTTGTCCAGCTAGTACCACCGCGCTACAGCCTGCTACTCAACGTCATGCGTGATCAACTAGATCGGTTTGGCGAGATCGACACGGCAGCTGGTTTCTTGGCAAAAATCGCCCAGGCAACCACTGATACCGTGGTACTCAATCGCGACGACCCGCGCATCTATCGCCTGCACCAGCAGACGGCGGCCAACGTAGCGTTTTTTGGCACGACCGACCAGCTGCTCGAGCTGATGCCGACTGACGATGCGCTCAAGACTGGCCATGCTCAGGCAAATGACACGGCCCCAGCTGACGTGCTGCTCACCGACATCGACAAGCAGACGGCGACCTTTCAGATCAACAATGCCAAGCATGCGGTACGGATGCGGCTGAATGGCGTGTATAACTTACTGAACGCGGCGGCGGCGCTGAGTTTGGTGCGGCAAATTATGGGGGAGAAAGCCGAGCTGACGACGCTACTGGGCGCCCTGTCAGACGTAGCGCCAGCATTTGGCCGAGGCGAGACCATCGTGATTGACGGCACGCCGATTGAACTGATTCTCGTGAAAAATCCGAGCGGCTTTCGGCTCAGCCTGCTGTCATTTGCCGACGGGACAGCCGATACGATGATTGCTATCAACGACAACTATGCCGACGGGCGCGACGTTAGTTGGCTGTGGGACGTGAACGTTTCGCGCCTCGAGCAGGTGGCGGTGGTCAGTGGTGTGCGCGCTCATGATATGGCACTGCGGCTGGAGTACGACGATATTACGCCAGAAATAATTGAGCCAGATTTGGCGGCGGCGCTGGAAAAATTACTGGCCCATCATCCACGCAGACCAAAACACATTTACTGCACCTACACGGCGATGCTGCGACTGCGCAAATTATTAGCAATCAAAACCGATGTGGAGGCCATCCGATGACGATCACGATTATTCAATTGTATCCGCGCGATATGAATCTCTATGGCGACTGGGGCAATACGCTGGCGCTGAAAAAGCGGCTGGAGTGGCGCGGTTTTACGGTCCGTATTATTGATCATAATCCGGGCGATACGACTGATTTTATGGCGGGAGATATATTTATCGGCGGTGGTGGCCAGGATGCCGGGCAAGAAATTATCCAGGACGATTTGCTGGCGCGAGCGGATGAGCTACGGCGCTTAGCGGAGAGCGGCGTGCCGATGTTGATGATCTGTGGTATGTATCAATTATTTGGCCGGGCGTTCACCACACATGATGGGCACGTGATTCGTGGTGCGGGGATTTTACCGCTAGAGACATACGCCAAGGCAGAGCGACTGATCGGCAACATCACGCTCGAGAGCGAGGAATTCGGACAGATCGTCGGTTATGAAAATCATAGCGGCCAGACACTGCTCGACGACGGAGTGTTGCCGCTCGGGCGCGTGGTGCGGGGCGCTGGTAATGATGAGACTGGCCAAGTTGAGGGCGCGAGGCTGCACAACATCGTGGCGACGTACCTGCACGGACCGATCTTGCCAAAGAATCCACGGCTTGCTGATTTTTTGATCACCGCGGCGCTCGCGCGAAAAGGCTATACTGATAAGCTCAGCGCGCTGCCCGTCGACCGCACCGCAGAACATGCACAGCGGGTGGCGATGGAGCGAGGGCGGTAAGCCAACCAGATTAGGTTCACATGCAACCTCCTGCAACAAAAGCGCCCCCGGAGCGGAACTCCGAGGGCGCGTGTTCGAACAAGATGAGTGTGGTCGGGGTGAAAGGACTCGAACCTTCGACCTCACGGTCCCAAACCGCGCGCGCTAGCCAACTGCGCCACACCCCGAGAAGCTAATCTCGTTACTCACTCCGCTCCATTCTACCACACTTTACACATTAAATACAGCAATAATTAGTGATTTCAGTTAATATATAGAAGACACTCTCTCATACTTATGCCTGGTACTAAGCACATCACCCATACAATTCACCACCGACAAATGATATATCTCTATACCATTGTCTGTGTGTATCTCACGCTGCCCATTCTCATTTGCATCGGTGTTATTCCTTGGAATATGAAGTTCGTGGCACTCGTCTTCGGTGTAGTAGCAATGTACATAGTGATGCGAATTCTCGGCCATACGCATGGTGACATCGGTATTACGCGGCAGCGTACCATCTATTCACTCAAAACCGTGCTGCCGATAACTATAGTTCTCGTTATCGCAGCTGGGCTGTTTCTACTCCTCGAAAAACCTCGATTCTCACCAACCGAAGGGGTAGGATTTTATATGTTTTATATTCTCATCTCGTGCCCGGCGCAAGAACTGTTATTTCGCGGCATCCTCAGCCGTATACTACAAGAACTACGGCTACGCCGGTCGTTGGAGCTTGGCGTAGCAGCCGCTCTTTTTGGTTATGTACATATCATCTACGGCGATATGCTCACCGTTGTTGTTATGAGCATCGTCGGCCTTTTCTGGTACCGAGCGTACCAGCGCTCATCAAACCTCATCGGCGTAACGATAAGCCACGTGGTACTTGGTGTGATGACGATTGCTTTGGGGATTATCAACTAACATTGACAAGTACCCCCCATTTTGTTTAATGGTAAACAAGATGAGAGGGATGGAGCAAGGATCAAGACCAGAAACAAAAGAACCACAGCTAGATTACGAAGCGCAGCAAGATCCACCAGGACTAGCGCGATGGGCGGCACGAGTAATGGGTAGCCTGCTTGGGCGCAGGAGGGAAAAGCGCAAGCAAATGCCCGAGCCATCTCCTGAGGCCGTGGCAGCAGAGACAGGGACACCGGAACGCGCTCGGGAAGATAAGCGGCCGACGGTTGAGTGCCCCATACAGGAATTGTTGACGCTCAAGGGTGGTAAACCCGCCGTGGGAATGTCGATGTCTGTTGATGGCGAATCATATATGGAGTGGTTCGAAATTGATGAGAAGCTATATTGGCGATTGCAACGAGATAACCAAGAAGGCGAAGTAAACGAGATGCGCGATCGTCTCGAGGCACACTTCGATCTGCTCAGCGTATTATCTGAACAAATGCGTACGCTAGAGAAAGCGCGAAAAAAGCTTTCTTGCCCCCAGGGTAGCCAGTGCGAGTCAGGAGACTGCCGTGCGCGACTTAAACGGAGAATAAAAGCAATAAATGATCTCCAAATATTCGTGCGTAGCGAACACCATCGGTTGTATCGTCTGTGTCAGACATACTCTTGGGAGCGTACACCTCGGTGGCGATACGAGTCGCCGGTTGCGAGTTAGTTTTACTTTTCGCCCAACTTAACCTTGCGGTCCCTATATCGTCTATTCAATTCTAGCGTGTAGTTTATATGATTAGCAAACATCCCCATTAATTAGTTCACTTCATTAAATAAACCAAGCGCCAAGGCCCGACGAATGGCAACCTTATACCCCTCAGGCATGTTGAGCTTATTGACCTCATCCGGAGAAACAAGCATCAATTCTTTATGTTCACGACTGAAGTGCGGTGTTGCACCCTCGACCGCTTTCACAAAATATGTAACCACAAAAACGTGACGATACGGAAAAATTGTATACACCCAATTGTGAACATTCATCCCAACTGATATATCAATGTTCAATTCTTCATGAACTTCACGTTGCACGCACGCTGTTGGGCTTTCCCCGAGATCTAATTTTCCTCCCGGCAGCTCCCATTCGCTACGCTCATTTCGCAAGAGCGGAATCTGACCGTTAAGAGAGATGACAGCCTTAACAGAAATTGGCAATTGATATTCAAAATAATCAATATCCCGCTTGACCAAATAAGGCTGGGCGAGCGACTTAACTTCAATCGTTTCCTTTTGCCAAGCCTTGAACATAAATTACGCGTTCACCGCCTCAATCTCTACCGACAATACGTCTTTATTCGTCGGTAGATCAGACGTCGGCTCAAAGGTGTAAACCAGTAGCTGACCAAACGGCATTTCCACATGGGCCATGTCTGCTTCTGGCACGTGGTCGAGATGTTTCATCAGCGCGCGGATAGAATTACCATGCGCCACTAATAGAATGTTCTCACCCGCCTGTAATTTCGGTAGTATCTCCTGCTCAAAATATGGCACGACCCGCGCATAAACATCCTTGAGCGTTTCACCGCCCGGCACCGGATAATCCCAACCGCGTCGGATGCCATTGAACGCTTCCTCGCCAATCTCAGCCTTGACTTCCCACTTATTTTTACCGGTCAGATCGCCATAGTCACGCTCGTTCAGCTCGGCCGCCTGTGTCGTCGGTAAACTGCCCTTACCGCGCCCCTCAAGCAATGCGTCCAGCGTTTGGTGCGTCCGCTTGAGCGCCGACGTATACGCCTCATCAAACCTGATGTCTTTGAGTAGCGCACCCAGCCGCACTGTGTCGGCCCGCCCTTTTTCCGTAAGCCCCACGTCCGTCCAGCCCGTCCACTTGCCGAGCAGATTCCATTCGCTCTCGCCGTGTCGACTGATAACTAATATTCCCATCATTCCTCCTCCGTTTATTTTTCCTACGAACCAAATCCCACGAATTGCGTAACCGCCTCTTGACGTTCGTCATTGCCGTCAACGATTAGCGTTTCGACATAGCCGCCTGGCCGATGATGAGCCCAATGTGGTATTGACCACGCGAATCCTTCATTGCTTGCCAGCACTGCGTCGCGGCTCAGGAACTGATAGGCGTCAATTTCCGACTGTTGCAAGACGATCTGCCTAAGTCGCGCATCATCCAGCACCGCCCGAAAGATATATTGATGCGCCAGTCCTTTGTCGCTGGAGCGTGAGGCTACCGCAAAAAACGAGACTTCATCCTCGGTGACGACTAACCCGACCTCTTCCTGGGTTTCGCGAAGTGCTGCCTGTAGCGGCGTTTCGCCAGCGTCAACCATACCACCGGGCAGACTCCAGTGCGTCTTGTAATACGCCTTGACTGTGAGCAGCTCGCTCGCCGGATTTTCAATCAGCAGCGCAGCACTGGCGATCCGAGTGTCCTGCGTCTTTAGCCACTCCTCATGCGGCAACCAACCACTTCTCATTATTTTGCGTACTCGATCGCCCGTGTTTCACGGATGACGTTAACCTTGATAGTGCCTGGGTACTGCATGGTTGATTCAATTTTAGTAGCGATATCGCGCGACAGTTTGAATGCGCTCAGATCATCAATATCCTCTGACCGGACAATCACCCGCACTTCGCGCCCCGCAGAAATTGCATAGGCTTTATCAACACCATTAAAGCTGGTCGCCACATTTTCTAGATCGCGCATCCGCTCAGCAAAGTTCTCAGCCGAAATATTGCGCGCTCCTGGCCGAGCAGCGCTGGCAGCGTCGCACACTCGCACGATCAGTGCCTCTGGTGTCGTCGCCTCGATATCATCGTGATGCGCTTCGATGGCGTGAACGATCCGCTCATCCATGCCGTATTTGCGCGCTAGCTCGGCACCGATGTGGTGATGCTTGCCCTCGATCTTGTGCGTCACCGCCTTGCCAACGTCATGCAGCAGTGTCGCGATTTTCGTGATGCGTACATCGGCACCAATTTCCTCAGCGATCATTCCAGCCATCTGAGCCATCTCGGTGGAATGCTTCAATACGTTCTGCCCGTAACTCGTTCGGAATTTCAGCTCACCTAGCAGTCGCTGCATTTCCTTCGGGATGCCGACAACGCCAGTTTCGCGCATGGCGTCCTCGCCGGCCTGCTTGACTTCTTTATCGATCTGTTTTTTCGCCTTGGCGACGACTTCTTCGATGCGCGCTGGATGGATACGGCCATCTTTCATCAACATCTCAAGGCTCAAGCGAGCCACCTGCCGGCGAATCGGATCAAAACTCGACAGCACGATCATACCCGGCGTGTCATCCACCAAAATATCGACACCAGTCTCGCGCTGCAGTGCCTGAATGTTGCGGCCTTCTTTACCGATAATCCGACCTTTCATCTCATCATCAGTCAGCTTAACAGCCGTGACTGTTCGCTCAGCCGTTACCTCGCTGCTCATCCGCTCCATCGCTGTGAGCAAGATCATCTGCGCCCGTTCCTCGGCGTCATCCATAGCCTCGTGTTGTAATTTCGACACCAAGCTAACCAAATCGTTCTTAATATCGCGCTCGGTCATTTGCATGAGCTTGTCGGCAGCATCCTTTTTCTTCAAGCCCGCAATCTTCTCGAGCTTCTCCTGCTGACGCGTGCGAATAGTGCGAATCTCTTCCTTGAGATTGTCAACCTCATCTTCGTGCGTGCGTAGCTTCTCCGCCCGCTTATCTAGTTCGTCCAATTTCCGATCCAGCGTCTGCTCGCGATCCGCCAACCGATTCTCGGTCTTTTGCCACTCGCGGCGGCGCTCATTTTCGATTTTTAAGGCTTCGTCCTTAGCCTTCAGGACAATGTCGCTGGCCTTACTCTTTGCCTCGGCAATGTCACGCTCAATTTGCGACTTGCCATTAGCTTGCCTTGTTCGCTGATAGGCGTAAAAACCGCCCACGCCAAGTGCCGCGCCAACCAAGCCGCCAATAACTATTCCTACCATATGATTTCCTTTCTTTTCTGACCAATCGCCCCGGGTATACACCCCGAGAAATGTATCAACGACTGACCATATTCAACTGATGCAATAAAACGGCCCAAGCCACTAATCTAAAGCCGCCTTACTTTTATTGTACGATATTGCGGAGGAAAATACCACTATTTGCGCGGAGCCGTGATGTGAGCTTCGCCGCCATATTCGGGGAGAATAATCGTGTCGTTTTCGCCGTGCTTCAGCCGCTCCAGACAGTCATCTCGCCAGTGATCGCCACTACTGCTAACGATCGGAACGCCGAGTCCCTCCGCCAACGTGTTTGCCACCGCACAGCCAATTCTCAGTCCCGTAAAGCTACCCGGCCCACGCATGATACCGATACCACTAATACAATGAATGCCACCCGTCTGTTCATCCAAAAATCGTAGCAGCCCTCGGGCTAAACCACGACCCGCTTCCCAAGCCACCTCTCGCCAGGTATCACCCTGAATAATCGTTAAACGGCACGTCATCGTCGATGTATCGAGCAGAATAATCACGCTAACTCCTCGTCCGCCGCACTAATTGCCGCGAGGAGTGCCTGGCTCGTCGGCCCGCCAGCACTCAGCGTGACACACCGCGACTGTTCGTCAATTGCTAGAATCCTCGCTGTCAGTCGATCGGCCGGCAGCACCTGCTTGACGGCACCAGCCCACTCAACCACTGTCACGGTCTGTGGCTGCATGGTTACCTCGCGAATTTCCTCCGCCATGATGCCCGCCTCACCCAATCGATAAAAATCATAATGAGCCAGCGTCAAGTCGCCCGGTGACTGGTACACACGAGAAATAGTAAATGTCGGGCTCTGCACCGGTTCGGTAATGTCGAGACCCTTGGCGATACCCTTCGTTAGCGTTGTCTTGCCGGCACCAATGTCCCCGACCAGCTCAATAACTTCCCCGCCTTTGAGGTTGCGCCCAATTGTTTGACCCAACTGCTGCATCGCCAGTGAGCTAGCAACTACTGAGGTCATTTGCTATCGCTGCCGTCAGCTTCGGCCGCAGGATGCGCCTTTCGGAATGGATTTTCGAACGTTGCCTGTGGCTGCACAACCGGCTCCTTGTGGCGGATCTCTGGCGTCTTGACAACGATATGTTCGTCAGTCACACGAACGATCTGCGAACGATGAATCAGCAGTTCAGTATCGCCAAAACTCTTGAGTAGCGGTCGCCGCACCCGGAGCTGCTGAATGACAAAATTACCGGCCTCCAACGTGTAGCCGATGACCTTGCCAACCTTATGATTTTTTTCATCAATGACCCGCTTACCAACTAGTGCGAACTGAAACTCATATACTTCCTTGATCTTCAGGACGTCGCTCGGCATAATCAGCTCGTCCGCCGAATCAATGATCAGACCCAGCGGCCCAATTTCCCGCACATCGGCGATCCGCAGTAAACTCGGCGATTGATCAAGCGTCGGCCCTTCTAGCTCATACGCCACGATCGATAAATTGCGCGGGTCGATCACCGCCCGCGATGTCCGTGCCAGCTCCGAGCCAGTCTGCAGGCTCATCACCGGTGCGTTATCAAATCGTTCAGCAGAAATTAGCATACTTCTCACATTATAGCGATATCCACGCTATTCGGCAAACAGGTTCGTCCGCCCCGCCGGCAGACTAAAATTGGCGTTGGCGGTATCGCGCGTACGGAAACTGTTGATCTGGTCAATCGTCTTCTGGTCAAATCGCGTCGTCTGTTGTTGGATGGTATCTTCTTTTGGATTCGACGAGGCGAGTAGACTGTAGAGCAGGAAAATTGCCACAGACACACCAACCACCACCGTCAATGTATAGAGGATAACGTGGTAGCGATGGAAAAACCGCGACACCAGTGTACCAATTTGTGAAATATCAGGTGAATTTTTCATCGAACATATACCTCCACATCCAGAGTTTGCGTACTCACTTGGCCTGCCCCCTCAGCCTTGGACATGCTGACACTAGCGATCTGCATCCGCGTCAAGTTCTGCTCAATCAAATGCATAAATCGAAGCAGCGCCATGTAATCTGTTTTTTCGTTGAGGCGGACCGACACTTTCATGCTTTTTGGCCCGGCAGCGCTGTTTGAACCGGAGCTATTATTCGTACCCGAGGTTCCTGATGAACCCGAGTTTGACTTGGCTCCAGCCGAGCCTGATGTGAAGGTGAACCCAGCAATGCCAACGCCTGATTGATTGGCGTAAGTAGTGAGGTCATTGATGATCTGATTCTGATATTGATATTGCTGAGTTTCTGCTACTAGCTGCCGAGCCTTGGCAACACTATCCTTATATTTTTCCATCTCCTTTTCCAGCCGCGCTAGATTTTGCACCTTAGCATCAACCGCTTTTGCCTCAGTCTGAATCTTAGAGACTTCCTCAGCGGTACCCTGCAGCATGGTGTAGCCGAAATAAACGATCCCTCCCATGCCGACCAAGATCAGTACTAGCGACAGCGCAAAGACGATCCGCATGGTCACCGCCGGTGTCATTTTTTCTCGTTTTCTCTCACTCATTGCTTCGCGACCTCCGGCACCATCGTCACATTAATTGTAATATTGATTGGGTAACCGTCCTTGTTTTCTTTTTCGGCCACCGCCGAGGCGAGATTAACATCCTTAAAGAGGTTTGACTGCTGAAAACTGTCCTTCAGCCGCAGTGCATCGCCATACGTTTTGCCGCGTGCGTTGATAGTCATCGGCGTGCCGAGCTTCTTGCTATCCAGCGTCAACGTTTGCAAAATTGTTCCCGATGGCATCGCCTGGGCAATCTTGAGTGCCACCTTTGAATATCGCACGTCTTTATCAAGGATTGCTTTAGCGATCTTGAGATTTGCGCTAAATGATTCATAGTCCTGCTGAACTTTTTGATACTGCAGCGCCCGACGGTTACCCGTCTCAATCGTCTGCTGAGCAGTCGTTTTTGCATGCTCCATGATCAAATAAATACCTACTGTCGCCACGATGAGTAAGAAGCCGAGGATTAACGACACCACGCAGTAGCGCCACAATATCACATTTGACCGGCCGGCGACAATCTCACGTTTAACTTTCGGCGGTAATAGATTAATCATGCCAAATCTCCTCCGCTCGCACCAGTGATAAGCCAGCTGCTGTCATAAACCGCGGTCGTAGCTGTTTGGCCGGCGGTGCTAAATTATTAAAGTTCAGCGACTGCCACGGACTAGCCACTCGTGCTGGCAGGGTCAGCTCGCCCGTAAAGTACTCACCAAGCCCTGGCACACTACTACCGCTACCAACGATCAACACCTGTTCAAGGCGGGATTCATCCGGGAAGCGATCGGTGTAGTAGCGAATAACTTTCTGGATTTCACCGATGATCCGCTGCAGGCTCGGCTTTAGTGCCTCGGTAATCTTTTCCTGACGAGGGCCAGTGTTGAGGCCGTTAAGCACCTTGAATTGGTGCGCTGTCTCGAGTGGTACGTTCAATTTTTTCGCGATGTCAAGCGTCAATGTATTGCCACCAATGTTTAGACCACCGGTCACGCGAATTGCCGCATCAAGAATAGCGATATCGGTCGTCGCCGGGCCGATGTCAACGATGACTGTCGGCAGCGACCCCTCTTTGGTTCGCTCAAGCAGTCGTGCCACCGCATTGATACTCGGCTCAATCATCGCCACCTCAATACCGCACGATTCAACAATTGCCAGCTGCTCGTCAACAATCTTTTGTGGCACTGCGCACATCAATACCGATAAATTCTCTTTGCCGCGCTTGATAATCTGATGATCGACGTAGAGCGAATCAAGCGGCATCGGCACATACTGCTCGACCTCGAGATTCACCGCCTCCTCAATCTTATTTTCCTGCTTGATCGGCAGCGCAAAGGTGCGCGCGTATGTCTTGGTCGTCGGCAACCCCAGCACCACGCGGTTACTGCCAAGCCGTCCGACAATATTTTTTTCAAACATCTGATTGATCTTGCCGCAGAGATACTCTGCCCGGTCATCGCTCTCGTCCTTCGCCGGATCCAGCTCAATTGCGCCGTATCCATGCACCGTCATCCGTGCCATATCGACTGACATTACCCGAACGCCGGCCTTGTTAATATCAAGCCCGATGATCGGCTTTGACTTGTAGAAAATATTTGCCACTATCGTTTGCCCACATCTCTTCTTTTTGTTAAGTATAGCATAAGCATTTTGAAAAACCAACTACCCCTTAATTTGATTTGCTAATCCAGTAATCGGCATCATCACCGCCGCCGCGATCAAGCCGACCATACCACCCATAAAGACGATCATCACCGGCTCAATCGTCGAGCTCAAACCGCTAATCGCTGCATCGACCTCTTCCTCATAAAAATCCGCCACCTTGACCAGCACCTTATCCGTCTGGCCCGTCTCTTCACCGACCGCCAGCATCTGGCCAACGATTGGTGGATAGAGATCTTCGCGCTCATTGATAATCCGCGACAAGACCTCGCCATTCTTAATGCGCTTGGCAGCATCAAGCAATGAATCTTGATACACCGTGTTACCGACTGCCCGGGCCGTTACTTCCAGCGCCTCGAGTACCGACACACCCGCACCGATCAGCGCCGAGAAGGTACGGGTAAATCGCGCCACTGCCACCTTACGAATAATCTTACTGATGATCGGCGCTTTCAAGACAAAATGATGGAACTTAACCTTACCTTTGGGCGACTTGATATAGCGAAGAAGGACGTACACACCGCCAAATAACAGCGGGAAAATAATATACCAAAAACTTACCATAAACTGGCTGATACTCATCAGTATCTGCGTCAGGGCTGGTAGCTCCGCGTCCTCGCCCGCCAGATCCTTAATCGTCTTGCCAATCATTGGCAAGACAAAAATCATCAAACCAAAGAATGCCCCGATAGTGATGACGATCAGCACCATTGGATAGGTCATAGCGCTCTTGATCTTCTTTTTCATTGATGAGTTCTTTTCCTGCTGCAGGGCCAGGCGCTTCAAAATATCGTCCAAAATACCACCTGTTTCACCAGCACGCACCATGTTCACATACACATCACTGAAGGCCTCAGGGTGCTTACTCAGCGCATCAGCGAACGAGGTACCGCCTTCAATCTCCTTAGATACTGCATTCAAAATCTCACGAAAATGCGGACTTTCGGCGTGCTGGGCCATCGAGTTAAGCGACCTGAGGATCGGTACACCGGCAGACACCATGGTGCTAAGCTGCCTGGTAAAGCTAACCAGCTCCTCGGTCGGCACTGACTTCTTACCACCCCCAAAGCGAAGGCCCTTCTTTTCATCGCCAGCTTCCTTGAGGTCGACCAACTTCATACCCTGAGCTTGAATGAGCTGGATAGCACTGGCGCGGCTACTGGCTTCTAGCTCGCCGTTGATCGGCTGATTGTTATTTTTAGTTGCGATATATTTAAATTTTGTCATTTATTGCTCCCTTGTTGCTCTCAAAACTTCCTCTAGCGTTGTCACGCCACGCAGCGACTTAACGAAACCATCTGTCTGCATCGTTACCATTCCTTCAGTAATCGCCTGCTGCTGAATCTCATTACTGGTGGCGTTGGCAGTGATCATTTTTTGGATTGGAATCGAAATACCGAGGACTTCGTAAATACCAACGCGCCCCTTGAAACCATTATGACCGCACTCATCACAGCCCTCAGGATTTGGCCGCCACAAATATTGAATCGTCACGTCAGTCGAGCCGAGCGGTGTATTGCCACCAATCTTGTCAGCTGCCGCCTGCTGCTCCAGCGCGTGCAGCCGCTGCATCGAGCCCTGCTTGAGATTAAACATCTGGACGATGTAGGCGAGCTCTCCGGCGTCCGGCACATACTGCTGACGGCAGTGCATACACAACCGCCGCACCAAGCGCTGGCCGATCACCGCTTTGACCGTCGAAGCGATCAAGAACGGCTCAATTCCCATATCAAGGAGACGCGGCAGACAAGTGGCTGCGTTGTTGGTGTGGAGCGTCGAAAACACCAAGTGCCCGGTCAGCGCTGCCTGCACGCCCAGGTTGGCAGTTTCACCGTCGCGAATCTCACCAACCATGATGATGTTCGGGTCTTGACGGAGCAGTGCGCGCAGTCCTGAAGCGAAGGTCATGCCGGCTTTGGCGTTAGTCTGGGTTTGGTTGACCCCGGGGATCTTGTATTCAACCGGATCTTCAATGGTCGAGATATTCACATCTGGCGTATTAAGTTCTGATAGCACACTAAACAAGCTAGTCGACTTTCCCGAACCAGTTGGCCCGGTCACCAAGATCATGCCATTTGGTTGCGCCATAGCATCCTTGAGCGTACTCAGCGACAACCCCCAATAGCCGAGGCTATCAAGGGCAACTGCCTGGTTGGACTCGTCCAAAATACGCATGACGATTTTCTCGCCATCAGCGATTGGCAGCGTCGACACACGCAGCGCGTATTGCTTACCAGAAACCTTAATCTTGAAGCGGCCATCTTGCGGCACGCGGCGTTCGTCAATTTTTAGGTTTGACAGGATTTTGATACGACTAACCAGTGCACCTTGGACATTGCGCGGCAATTTATTCACTTCCTTGAGCACACCATCAATTCGGTAACGAACTTGGACGAAATCCTCGCGCGGCTCAATGTGGATGTCTGAGGCACCCGACTTGATAGCATATTCCAGCAGCAAATTAACCGTCTGGGCGATCGGCGAATTCTCAGAAATTTCCTCCTCAGAAACATTTTGTGACTCTGATTCAGCACCACTCTGAATTGACACCACCTCGTCCAGCTCATCGGTAATATTACCGCGATAATTTTCCAGGCAGTCAAGAATGTTGTTTTTTGTCGCCAGGAATACCTTGATGTTGTAGCCAATCTCTTTCTGGATGAAGTTCAGTGCCTGTACATCATCCGGGTCTTCCATCGCCAGACTCAAGACGCCGTTATCATCAACCGCAAACAATACGACATTGTACTGACGAGCGATGTGCTCGGGGATACGCTTGAGAACGTCGTCAGGAATATCCTTTGGCTCAATGGTCACAAACGGCACATTGATATATTCACCAATTTTTTGCCCGAGCTGCGCCTCACTCAGAACCCTGTGCTCCAAGATAATCGTCTGCAATGAATGGTGCGTACGTTCCGCCTCCATTTTTAACTCAGCCAGCTGTGACTCAGAAATTACCTCACCCTGGCGCAAAATCTTCTCAATACTACTGTCAGAAATGCGCATAATTACCCTTATGCTTGAGTATAGCGCATATCGTATGGGAGTTCAATGAGAAATATTAGCGATTATCGCCCTGCCCATGCAGCTGCTGGCGGGCTTGGCGACTGGCCAGTTTTTGGTTGTTCATCTGGGCAACTTCCTCGAGGCTAGAGCCGAGCAGGTGCGCCACCGTATTGACATACCATAGCACGTCGCCTAATTCTTTGAGAATTTCTGTGCGGTCATCGTCTGTCAGTATTCCCTGCTTGTCGCGAACCAGCTTTTTGAACTTTTCAGCCACTTCGCCCGATTCGCCAACCAGTCCAAGCACTTGCGCCATCAGTCGCGCATCAACCTCCCCATATTCATGCGTACCAATCAGTGTCGCGATGGCTTTCTTGGCGTACTCATCAATTGTCATAGTTTCTCCTTTCAATTACCTCATTTAATTCTGCCACAAATTCCTCAAAAAAGAACGGGTCGTGAAAGAACGTCCGTGCTACGATTTGCTCAACCGCTGGTGCTAAGTCATAATCCGCCAATCGATGCGGACGGGCCCACACCAATTCTCTGCCCGCCACGACCTCATCAGTCTCACCATAAAACACGTGCGCCAACGTTGATGATAATATTTCCTTCCCCACAAGGACACGAATATAGCAATCACCCGCGTGTGTCAGCGGCAGCTTGTCCACCGCTAATTTCTCGCGTACCTCCCGCTGAGCGGCGCTGAGTACCGACTCGTCATCAATGTGTAGCTTGCCATAGGGCAGTGTCCAGGTGTCGACATGCGGCTGCTTAGTGCGCCGTTGGAGCAACACATCGCCATTGGCATTTTGGACGACAATCATAGTAATAATTTTTGGTTGGGTACGAATTTTGAGCGATTTAATACTAACTCTATCGACATACGACAACCCCTCCCGCCCGAGACAGTATCCATCATCCGTCTTGATGACGAATCCTCGCTTCTTCAATATATTTAAGTGGTAGGTATAGAGATTAGTATCGACTTTTGGCGGCCGCATATCCCGAAACCGTGCATATTTTATATGCATCAACACACCAAGAATATGCTTCTGAATATGATGCTCGGGGATAAATTGGTCAATCATAGTTGAGTCAAATTATACTTGCTAGAATTATACTTGGCAAGTAAATACAATTGATGAGTGATATAATTATCTTATTATCAAGGAGGAAATATGGCTCACGATGCAGAACAAGCTCAAGCTGGGGT
Organism: Candidatus Saccharibacteria bacterium oral taxon 488; assembly: GCA_010202465.1. Classification (NCBI taxonomy): domain Bacteria; phylum Candidatus Saccharimonadota; species Candidatus Saccharibacteria bacterium oral taxon 488. Next base: position 667,868 of record CP047919.1, read on the forward strand.
GGATAATATCAAACCTGTGGAATTGCTAGAGACGCTACGCCAAAAGAAATATCCATCAGTAGAGTTGTTGAATGGTCAGGCCCTCGACACACTTCTGTGTGATATGGAGCGATGGTCACTGCTTCTGAAAATGTCAAATCTGGCAATTGAATCCTCTTGCTTAGTGGATAACTTTTCAGGCGTTGAACGCATACCTCGACGAAAAAACGGAGATCGTGAAACGGATGTAGAGCATAGTCTTCTACTAGCAACGCTAGCTCCAAATCTAGCACAAATGCTCTACCCTGATCTTGATATAGATCGTATCCGCCACTACAGCCTTGTTCACGACATGATAGAGATTGAGGTCGGTGATGTCGCAACGTTTAACCTATCACCAGACGAACAGGCCGAGAAAGAACGTCGCGAACAGATAGCCTTAGAAAAATTACTAAAGGAACTACCGCCACTTGAAGCCGAAGCGTTAGAGTCATATGAGAAGCAGGGTACACCAGAGGCTCGTTTTGTCCGCCTCGTTGACAAACTTCTTCCGGCTGTGGTTGACATCACTGGTCAGGGTACTCGAGTTGTCGAAGAAGACTTCGGCGTCGCAAGTATCGACGACCTTCGTAGTTCCCACGATAAACTAGCCATTAAGTGGCGAGACATGTTCCATAACGAATTCCCTGAACTTGAACAACTCTACGCTGTCCTTGCCTATCTTTTTGAAAATAAGTATGAACAAGAACGTCAGGAGCAAAAAGAAACTCACATACCGGAACGACCAAACCAACTGAAAGAAGTCGAAAGAAAGTGGCTCATCGACCCAGATAATCTTCCTGATGATCTAGAGAACTATCCTCATGCTGATCTTAAGCAAGGATATTTAGCAGTTAGTGGTGATGGATCCGAAACACGTATTCGTAGCTTCGGTGATGGCAAGCGGTTTGAACTGACTGTCAAGACTGCTGGTACAGTTGTGCGCGGCGAGCAAAACATTAAGATAACTGACGAGATGTTCAAGGCACTCTGGCCGCAGACCAAAGGCAATCGCGTTGAAAAAACTAGATACTACATACCCTTTACTGACAGTAACAATAACCAGCACACGATTGAGCTTGATGTGTATGCGGGACATTTATCAGGACTAGTCACAGCAGAGATTGAATTCAGCGGTCGCGAAACGGATGCATCGGTTCGTGCGGATGCCTTCACGCCGCCAGGGTGGTTTGGTGATGATGTCAGCGAAGACAAGCGATATAAAAACCGTTCCCTCGCCTCAATGCAACATGGTTTCATGAAGCTCGGCTAACGGATTTCCCTGCTCGCACAAACCCAATCACCTTCCCCTCGCCAACCCACCGCTGTTCGTAGGTTGTCATGATCCGGGCATCGCTCTCCTTACTAAATCGCTCCGATTCGTGCAGATCAAACATTAGCTCCCGAAGCTGCCAGCCAGCCACCACCAGCTGCTCCAAGCTCCAGCAGAAAAAGTCGTGATCATCATGCTTGAGTAGTAGCTCGCCGCCCTCATCAAGCAACTTTGCGTACTGCGTTAAAAAATGCGGGTGCGTCAAACGCCGACCACTGGAGCGCTGGCGTGGAAACGGATCGGGGAAAGTAACCCACAACTGACTGAGTGATCCAGCCTCACATAACTCACCCAGCTGATCCGCTCGTGCCCGCACAAGCCAGATGTTCGTGAGGCCGCGTCGCTCGGCCTCACGTGCCCCTTTTTGCAATCGATCGGCCTTGACATCAACCGCCAGAAGCCGCTGCTCGGGATGGCGCGCCGCCAGCTCGACACTAAACAGTCCCGTTCCCGCACCGACCTCCAGCACATCAATCGACCGCGGTGTCCACTCATCATACTCAAAACAAAGTGGCGAATTGTTAAATAATGCAAATTTATACTTCTTGCGTCGCCGGGTGATAACGAATTGATTTGGATCGACAAAACTCATACTTTTCATTATACTAAACTCATGATGGATACGCTTATCAAGCAACTGTTAAATTCGTCGCGCTTTGATGAATGGATGACTGAGCATGGACTAGGCTGGCTGGTAAGCGAGCGGATGGTTGAAACAGTCAGTATCGTCATTGGCGCGGTTATCGTTTATTATCTTGGCCGCATCTTCATTACTTGGGCAATTCGCTACGCGATCCACTCCACCGCCAAGCACCGCTCGTGGCACCGCAAAGATATCGAAAAGCGCGAAAATACCCTGACGCAGCTGATTCGTAGTTTTTGGCGCATTACCATCATTGCCTATATCGCCGCCATGGTCGCCAGCAAGTTATTCTACTTTGACTTGTCACCACTGTTTGCCAGCGCCGGCATCATTGGCGTAGCGCTCGGATTTGGTGCACAATCACTTGTCAAAGATTTTCTGGCTGGCATTTTTATCATCGCTGAAAATCAATATCGCGTCGGCGACGTGGTTGACGTCATGGGAGCGAGCGGTACTGTTGAGCGTGTCGGCACCCGGTCAACGGTACTCCGCGATGCTGACGGTAATGTACACTACTTACCAAATGGCACCATCCAGCATGTCATCAACAAAACGATGGGGTATAGCATGTCGCGCTTTACCTTACAGCTTGATCCGAGCAGCGACATTAGCCGCGCCGCTGATATCATCAACGAGACCGGCCAGCAACTGAGCAAGGAAAAATCTTGGGACAAGAAAATCATTGAACCGCCAAAATTTGTCTCCGTCGGCGATATCACCGGCCGCTCGGTCGAATTGATCGTTGCTGGTAAGGTCCAGCCATCAGATCAATGGGCGGTTACCTCAGAGATGCGCCGCCGGCTCCTCAAAGAATTTGAAAAACAAGAAATCGAGCTAGCTGTTATCCCAACGGCGATAACGCATAAAAAGTAATCATAACTCACTCTGACGAACTGTCTTGACCTTGTGTCGTCGCACCACCCGTGCCATTACCGCTACCATTGACGCCCAGCTGATCATCACTCAACACATTGCTAGCAAACGCCCGCGCACCGTCGGCCTTTTTTTCTTCTTGCTTGTATTTTTGCAGGAAATCATTCAATACCTTGCCCGTAACTTCGCCCTGTGCTTCAAACATATCCCGATTATGATCGTTGGAGTTATCAATCTGCGCCCGATACGGCACATAATCCGGTCGGCTTAAATCCACTCGGAAGGCATCTGACGAATAGTATAAGTGCATCGAGATACCAACGAGCACAATCGACACCACAATGACGCTAATTACCATCGTCAGTAATTTGTGTTGCATAGCCAGCTTGGTCAACCGGCAACTAAGTTGCTTGAGCTTATCCACGACCACCTCCGCCCGAAAGCTTCACCTTGAGCTGCTCCACCGCCACGCGGTAATCCGCCGCCAGTTTGCTCATCGTCGTCACCGATTCACTAACCTGTCGACGTGCGTCGCGCGTCTTGATCAGCTGTGCATAAAACTCGCCCGGTTTGTCGGTACAATCTGTCCTGACCAGCGCCGTCAAATTGGACTCATACTCATTGTATTGCTGAGCAAACGCCTTGCGCGCCTCTTCGTAGTCGCGAGCGATTATCACCATTCGCGAGCTGTCAACCTGCGCCAATGCCAAACGGCTATTTAGTTTGGCGATGAGATTAGTCGAGATTGTGTTGTATGCTTGGCCGGCGTTAACCCGCAGCAAGGCGTCGTTATGCTGAATCCGCTGTAATGTCGAACGAATAGACTGACACTGGCTGCGGATCAGATGGAGCGGCGGCGAACTTGGTGCAGTCTGTGCCACGGCAAGGCTTGACCACACCGTTGCGCCAGCCAAGCCAATACTGCACACAAAAAACGCGAGACTACGAAGATGTTTCATCTTTTTTATTATCTCGCGTTTTTGCGTTTAGGTCAAACTGCTACTACGACTTCTTGAAATGTTTCTCGGTGTCGGCCTTGACCGTACGAGCGGTTCCAGTAACGACATCGCCAACTTTTTGAGCGCCGACCTTGACTGCTTCAGCGCTATCTTTGGCGGCAGCCTGGGCTTTTTTGGCAGTTTTGACAGTGGCAGTTTTTAGCTCACCAGCTTTTTTCTTGATGTCAGCGCGAGTTTCTTTGCCGCTTTTTGGTGCGGTCAAAATACCAGCCGCGAAACCAGCCGCTGCCGCGCCGAGAACTGTTAATACTTTTTTCATATATATCTCCTTGTTTGTTTTTATTAAATTGATATATGGAACAGATAATTATTTTTTGCGAAAGAGTTGCACGACTTCAGTAAATAACTTTACTGGAGACAGCCACTCAGTTGCTTGCGCGATGTTAGACACCGCCGCTTCAGCCTGGTTGACGAGGCGCTTGAGCTTCGTCAGCAGTGAAATTATTACACCGAACAAGACAATAATCGTCACCGAGTGAATAATGATCACTACGGTCATCAGTATAATAACTGTTTGCATGTCTTCCATACCCTTCCTTTGTTACTGTTTATGTTTGTCGTATTGACTGTGGCTATGATAGCATAGGTAGTTTGAAATGTCAATAGCTTAGCGCTCTATTCTGTCACTTTACAGCAATGAGACCGTCCCGTTGCAGACCATCCAGTGCCGCCGCAAATCGTGGATCGTCCTGCAACTCAGCGGTAATTCCAGCGAGCGGCTGCCCGGCAACATATCGACGCAAAATCTCGCCCCGCATCTGGCGGAGACTACCGGTGAATTGTGATTGCTTGGTGTAATGACGACTGGCGGATAATTTGCCCTTTCCCTGAGATTTGAGCTCACTACCATAGTCCATCAGCGCCCAAAACCACTGACGCGGATTTGCCTGGTCCATCGTCTGCTCAACAACAGTCAATATGTCGCGATCCGCAACTGCCGTCTGGCCCGCAAAGAAATGATTGAGATAGACGGTACGAATATTGGTCTCAATGAACGGTGTTGGCACTTGATAAGCATAGTTCATGATAGCGCCAGCGGTATTGATGCCGATGCCTGGTAACTCAACGAGGTCATCTAGCGTGGCCACCGGGGCACCAGCGACAATGGCTTGTGACGCCCGGTGAAGATACTGAGCGCGGCGGTTATAGCCCAGCCCCTGCCACGCGCGGAGCACCTCGGTCAGCTCGGCCGCTGCCAGCGACTCAATATCCGGAAACTCTGCGGTAAACTCTCCGAACTTCGTCAAGACGCGAGCGACCTGGGTTTGCTGCAGCATTAGCTCACTCACCAGCACATAGTACAGGGTTGGCTGGTCACGCCACGGCATTGGCCGGTACAGTTCGCGGCCTTTTTGATGGATCAACGCCTGAAAGCGAGAGTCTTTATCATTCATTCTCCCTAGTATACCTAATTTCGAACTAGTTATCATTGCATAATCGGTCCGAACGACAGCCTGATTGAATTGCTATCCTTACATGCACCAAGTGTATAGCTAGTTTGCTGTGACTATACACTTGATGTATAATAAGTCTTATTTATAATAATTCACCCAGCGAAAGGGCAATTGTGAAAAAATTATTCAAGGTTTTCGAAATTATCACTATCATTCTTATTATCTGCCTTGGGATTCTACTGTTAGTCATGCAATATCTCAATCAAAGTATTACCGGAGATGATGGTGTAGCGACCGGCTACGCTGGTAAGCTTAGCCCTAGTGGCAACCTCGAACAACATTACACCAAGACCGGACCCTACAAAGTAGCGCATTATATTCAAAATAATACCGATGGCTCTAAGGCCTATCGTCTCTATTACCCTGAGCGCCAGAAGGCTAACCAAACTTTTCCACTGGTTGTAATGGTAAATGGCACAGCAACACCAGCTAGCACCTACACACCAATTCTCGAGCACCTCGCCAGTTGGGGCTTCGTCGTAATCGGTAATGAGGATGGCTGGGCTGGTACTGGTGCATCAACCTCCGCTATGCTTGATACTGCTCTGCAATACAACACTGCCCAAGAGAGTCCAGTGCGCGGGCTAATCAGCACTAATAAAATTGGGATCGCTGGACATTCGCAAGGTGGCGCAGGAGCGATTAACGCTGCTACTAAGTATAGTAATAGCAATAAGTATTCTTCGCTTTACACCGCTAGTGGTGTGAGTCGCAGCACTGCTAATAACAATCGATGGACATACGACGTCTCACGCCTTAACACAGCGGTGTTCATGATGGCAGGAACCGGTGCCAGCGACAGTATCGCCATCAGTCCACTTGATGATCTGAAACAAAATTTTGACGCATTGCAAGGAAATAAGCCGGGGGTTATCGCACGGCGTAAATCAGTTGGCCATAAAGATGTACTAGAATACGGTGATGCATATATGACTGCCTGGTTCCTATGGACACTGGCAGATGATACCAAGGCGAAGATGGTCTTTGCCGGTGCCGACGCCGAACTGCGCCATAATAGCGACTGGCAGGATGTCCAGGTACGCAATATTGAATAATTATTCTGTTTATCGCACCGTGTATGGTACACTGGTATGGCTATGAAAATATTTTTTAGACGATACATTTCAGAATTTGTGTATGGTGCAGTTGACGGCACAGTCACGACCTTTGCCGTAGTGGCGGCTTCAGCCGGAGCTGGTATTTCCAGCGCGGTTATCCTCATTTTGGGCGTTGCAAATTTAATTGCTGATGGATTTTCAATGGGTTCCAGTGCTTACCTGGCGGCCAGTGCTGAGCATGAAGAGTCAGCCCGCGACACCCAAAAGCGAGCCTCTCCCAAAATCATTGGTACAGTCACCTTTTTAGCCTTCGTCGTAGTCGGTAGCGTACCGGTATTGCCGTATTTAGTCGACGTCGTTGCAGTCTCAAAAGTACCAGGCACCACCCTGTTTTATGTCAGCTCCGCGCTAACAGCGGTTGCCTTCCTGGCGATTGGCTTCATCAAAGGCAGGGTCGGCAAGCAGTCACCATGGCGAGAAGCCGCCATCACCCTCCTCCTTGGAGCGGTCGCCGCTGGACTGGCGTACTTTGCCGGCGATGTATTGGCGGCGTGGCTGGGTGTTCAGTTATAGCCTTCCTGTAGGCCCCTATCTTGCCAGCATTACTATCCTGCCCAATAAGCTAAAACCATCGTCGTGTAGATGCTACGTACATCAATATCGCTACATCAAACCTAGACCCCAGCGAGCAAGTAACTTCACTTACCTCGTCTGTTTTTTAGCTATTTGTTCAAAGACGCCGTCGCCCAAGAGGTACCGTGTGTAGAAGAGAACTCTCGCTAATTTACCAACAAGATACCGACGTCGTGGGTGCTTACTCTCGATAATTGTCGCCACTTTGTGCGCGACCACGCTAGGCGGTGACATAGTCCTGTATGACTGAGATAGGTTGTGCGATATTGCCTTTGCTACGCCGCTATAGGCACCGTTTGACGAATAACGGGTAAGCGGCTCTTCAGCTAATTTGTAGAAATTTGTAGCGATCAAGCCAGGCTCAATTACCACAAGCTTGATGTTGTATTCCTGCAGCTCTAGCCGCAAGCTATCGGAAAACCCCTCAATAGCGTGCTTTGAAGCATGATACCGGCACCGAGCGGAAAATACACTCTGCCTCCAACCGATGACATATTAATAATCAAGCCCGAGCCCGCCTCTCTCATGCTAGGCAACACAAGCTGCGTCAGTCTAGCCAGCCCGAATACATTCACCTCAAACTGCCTGCGGGCCTGTTCAATTGGAATATCCTCTACCGCCCCCAGTAATCCATAGCCGGCATTATTAATAAGTATATCTATTCTTCCCTGCTCATCACAAATCTTTTTTACCGCAGACTCAAGTGATTTTTCATCTTTCATATCACCCGGTATTAGCCGAAGGCCTTTAATTTTTTGAAGCGCCTCACTGTTTCGAGCAAGTCCGTACACTATGTAACCTTTCTGCAAAAGCAGCTCAGCGGTCGCTCTTCCGATACCGCTGGACGCTCCAGTAATTAACACTACTTTATGATTTGAATTATACTTTTTTCTACTCATAAATAGTAGTATAATCTATGGAGTATACTCCATAGTCAATAGGCCATAACGAGGGAGGTTTACCATGCTAATTCATCAACTTTCCGAGAAATCTGGTGTTTCTATCGACACCATTCGTTACTATACAAAAATCGGTATTTTACCGGTAACACAACGTCCCGCTGGAAGCCGCAGTTATTCAGACTACGACGAGAGTGCGCTCGAATACCTCACGGAAATACGCCTCGCTAAGTCGGCGGGATTTACACTGATGGAGATTAAGCAATACATCAAGGAATGGAACGACGGACAGATTACACCGGATACAGCTATCGATATATTGCGCAAAAAGATTGCGATGGTACGAAAGAAAAAGTCTGAACTTGATGCAATAGAAGCGATATTAAAAAGTAAGATAACACAGCTACGCCCCCAGCTACATTGCCGTAATTAAGCACTCTGCTAGCTACTTTTGAGTAGATTCTACAGCCCTAATTCTCGCAATTGTGCTGAATCAACCATTGATGGCGAATCCATCATCACATCAACGCCGGAGCCGTTCTTTGGAAAGGCCAAGGTTTCGCGAACATTAGTTTCATCGATTAATTCCATAAGGATGCGATCCACACCAAAGGCACAGCCAGCGTGTGGCGGCGCACCGTACTTGAAGGCGCTGAGCATGGCGCCAAATTTCTCCTCAACGTAGCTTTCGCTAAAGCCGAGCAGGTCAAATACTTTGTACAGCACCGCTGGGTTGTGGTTACGCACACCACCAGAGCAAATTTCATAGCCGTTCATCACCATGTCGAATTGGTCAGCAACGATGGCGAGCTTGTCAGCGTCAGTCGTCGCTGACTCCAGCGCTTGTAGGCCACCCTTTGGCATGCCAAATGGGTTATGTCCAAAATCAAGCTTCTTGCCGTGGTCGTCCCATTCATAGAATGGAAAATCGATAATCCAAGCCAAGGCTACCTCATCCGATTTTTTCAGGTTGAAATGAGTAGCAAATTCGTTTCGCAAGCGACCAAGTACGGCGTTAACGACTAGGCGAGTATCGGCGCCAAAGAACACGGCGTCACCATCAACCGCACCAGTTTTTTGCTGAATCGCCGTGAGCTCTGTGTCGCTCAAGAACTTAGCAATTGGTGATTTTGCCTCGCCATCTTGGTAAGTGATGTAGGCCAAGCCACCCGCCCCTTCACTTTTAGCAATGTCGGTGAATTGGTCGATTTGCTTACGACTGAGACTAGCGCCATTTTTGACGCAAATCGCCTTGATGCACTCAGCGTTCTTGAACACGCCAAATTCGGTGTTGGTAAAGACATCGGTTAGTTCAATCAGCTCCATACCAAAACGTAGGTCTGGCTTATCCGAGCCATACGTCTCCATGGCGTCGCGGTAGGAAATGCGAGGAATTGGGCTGCCATCACCCACCGCGAGATCACTCAAATCCAGCAATTTTTTGCCAGCGAAATCGGTCGCTAGCTGCCGCATCAGCGGCTCAACTTCCTGGCGAACTTCCTCGCCGTCCTCAACAAAGCTCATCTCCAGATCCAGCTGATAAAACTCACCGTACAGTCGATCGGCCCGTGGGTCTTCATCGCGGAAACACGCCGCCAGCTGGTAATACCGCGGCACGCCGCCAACCATCAGTAGCTGCTTGAACTGCTGGGGTGCTTGCGGCAGAGCATAAAACTTATTTTCCTGCAAACGACTCGGGATCAGAAAATCACGCGCGCCCTCGGGACTAGAATTTGCCAAAATTGGCGTCTGAATTTCGATGAATTGGCGCTCGTCCATGTACTGATGAATCCGGCGGTACATTTCAGCGCGTTTTTTCAGCATCTGTTGCATCTTTGGACGACGCAGATCGAGGTAACGATATTTAAAACGCAAGTCCTCACCTGCCTGATTTTCTTCGGCAAACGGCTGGATTGGCAAGGTTTCAGCGTGATTGAGAATTTCCAAATTTTCCACCACAATTTCCACATTACCGCTGGCAATATTTGGATTTTTCAGGCCTTCGCCGCGCTCCGTCACCACGCCGCTGGCACGAATCACAAACTCGTCGCGCAGGCTTTCCGCCAAACGAAAGGCCTCCGCCTGCTCAGGATTAATCACTAGCTGCACCAAGCCAGTATGATCGCGCAAATCAATAAAAATCAGCCCGCCATGATCGCGCCGCGAGTGCACCCAGCCAGCCACCGTAATATTTTTTCCAATGTCATCAGGGGTATGTATCGCCAAAACTCTCTTTTTCATATCTGTTATTATAGCATATTGATGTGTTTTTTCGCCTTTGGCGTCACCCGACGGCCGCGCGGCGTGCGCTCGATGAAGCCAATTTGCAGTAAATACGGCTCATAAAAATCCTCAATCGTCGTCGCTTCGTCACCCGTCAGGGCGGCAATGGTGGTTAGTCCCACTGGATTATCGCCGTAATTTTCCAGAATTGATTGTAGTAAATTACGGTCAGCCGGATCCAGCCCCAGCTCGTCCACTTCCAACATTTCCAGGGCACTCGTTGTGGTTTTCACATCAATTATGCCATCACCGTTGACGTCGGCATAGTCGCGTACGCGTTTGAGCAGGCGGTTAGCGATGCGCGGCGTCAAGCGAGCCCGCGTCGATAGTAAATTCGCTGCTTCATGCCGAATCGACGACTCCAAGATGGCCGCACTCCGCGTTACGATTTTAGCGATGTCCTCTGGCTCATAAAACTCCAGCCGATAAATATGCCCAAAGCGGTCGCGCAGCGGCGCTGCCAAGCTACCCGTCCGCGTCGTCGCGCCGATGACCGTAAACCGCGGCAAGTCCAGCCGAATCGACCGGGCAGCCGGGCCTTTGCCGATGACGATGTCCAGTTTGAAATCTTCCATGGCCGAGTATAAAATCTCCTCCACCGCCCGGCCGAGGCGATGAATCTCATCGATGAACAAAATATCGCCGTCCGCCAAATTCGTCAAAATTGACGCCAGATCACCCGCCTTTTCAATCGCCGGGCCACTGGTGATACGCAAGTTCGTACCCATCTCATTAGCGATCACTGTCGCCATGGTGGTCTTGCCCAGCCCTGGTGGGCCGTACAGCAGCACATGATCCAGTGGCTCACCGCGCTTCTTGGCCGCCTCAATTGCCAAGCGTAAATTGCGCTTCAATCGTTCCTGGCCGACATACTCACTAAAACTCTGCGGGCGCAGGCTGACTTCAATCCGCTGCTCCTCGGCGTCATCACTATGCGAACTGGTATCGACTATTCTCTCAATTGCCATACATTCATTATATCATCCACAGCGGAGCGAACTAATCTCCTGCAAGCCGGCTACGCAATGCCTGCATAATTTCGCGAAAGGTCTCATCACTCACCATATGTACCGCATCCTCTAGGTGTCGTGGCCATTTCGGATCAGGAAATTCCTCACCGGCAAAGGTGGCACCGCCGAGATAGCGCGGGTACAAATGCCAGTGCACATGTGTCGACTGACCAGCTTTCACTGCATTATTCATCAGGCACTCCCAGTTACACACATCAGTACCAAACGCTTCTTTGACCGCCTGCTCGAGTTGACGAATCACCTGATGCAGCTCCGCCCAATCCACCTCGTCCAGATCCGACAATGTTTCCTTGTGCTGACGCAGGGTGATAAATGACTTACCTCAATAGCATTGATTTCTGTCAAGCACTGCCACCCAACGTTCGGTTTATAGTATGACATTGTTGTCGGCTGTTGTCTGGCCAACGAGCAGTGGACAGATTTCACAGTTCGTCTTCGTTGCGCATGTATTCATGATACCTCCTGGTATGAATTATATTACTTGGCGAGGAGTGTCTGTCCACAATCCGTACCATATTATTGCATAATTATAAATTATATTGTAGAATTGGTACCATTATGAACAGGCGGTGCGCAGAAGCTACACCCCAGTTTGAGACTGAGGAGACAATAGATCGCCCAAATACATCCAAGCCACCAATGTGGATGAGAGTGGGAGTATGCGTTGTCGGCTGGGCAATGGGTACAGCCCTGAGTATTGGTACAGGCTGGAAGATTATGCCCACCGGCAGTCCAGATAGTCATCCATCAGCAACCGCCGCAGCGACACCGACTGAAACAGCAACAGCACAACAGGCTGAACCTCATCGGCCCTTCACTCTGCCCGATTTCCGGCCAGTTATTATCACCGATCCCTCAACAACGACCGAGCACGTTACTGACGTGGGTCAACGTTCACAGGAACAGCTCAAGAAGGCTATTGGAACCCTAGCCACGACCATGAGCGTTCCCGAGAGTAACGTCCTTGAGCCAGTAACAATGGTGATGCCCAAGTGCGCCGATCGACCCGAAGACGGGTAATCCGTGCTTTTCTGGCAAAGAAATACGGGAAGTTGTCAAAAATGCTCCCTATCTTGACAACGCGGTTAGTTACGTTATTTTGCCGCCTCACGCGTGCGAAGGTCAACCGTGGTCCGCCTATGCCTACCATTACAGCAAGCTTATTATCACCACGACAAGTCCACACACTATTGAGGCTGGTGTCATTATGCATGAAGCTGCGCATACTTTTGGACTTGATCACACGAGAAGACTGAGTGTCAGATATCCAGACTCAGATTCAACCCCAAGCTCGGAGTGGCGTAATGTCAAGCCAGAGGATTACGATATTATAGAAGATATAACTAATGGGTATGGTCAATTTCCTAAACTACAAAATGGCGACATTGATCCAGCGAGTGGACAAGAGACCGTTACAGGCTACCATTATGGTATTGATTCTTGGTGTACTGAGAAAAATACCTGCTCTCACGTGCTCAATTTCGTAGAAAGAAATAGGCTTGATCCAGAAAAATTCCCGATTCGCGATATTGACCCTGCGACGCTACCAGATGATCCCATTAGCCTCACAGTATCCCCAGAGCCACACAGCATTTCTGGTGTCCGCATACCGCTACCAGCCGACCATCCAATTCACCAAATTAAGGGCTGCGAATCAGTTACCCACATTGTTATCGGAATTGACCACATATACTATTCACTCATTGATAGCGCGCCAGGCTTTGGCACAACTATTATCGCCGTCAGCAAAGACGGCAGCCTGATAGAGATAGATGCGCCAAAATATGACAAATTATATTATTCTCCATCAACAAAAAACATCCTAGAAAAAGAGCGGTGGAACTATCTATATAACGACAGTGCTACTGGCGTGAGTGTCGCAGCGCGATTAGTAGACGGGAAGACGGAACTTCGCGTACAGCCCTTCGATAGATAGCAAACAGACCACTCGCTGCTGCTCTGCTGCAGCATAACTAGCTGCATTTATTGTCAATGACTGTATCAAAAGCTACCGCTACTCATTTCTTCAGCGCCTCGGTCACTCGTTGCGCCGTCGGCAGATTAACATCAACATTCTCAAGCGCCTTGGTAGCATCAGCCAAGGTGTAGCCCAACGCCATCAACGCCTCCAGTGCTTCGTCAGAGGTGTTCAGTTCGGTCTGGACTATAGTTTCTACTCGACCATACTGCGTCGGCAAACCAACCTTATCACTCAAATCAACCACCACTCGTTCGGCAGTTTTTTTACCGACGCCAGCAGCTTGTTGCACAAACGCACTATCAGCATTGGCGATGGCGTTGCGCACCTGCTCTGCGTCGCCGAGGCTGAGAATGGCCAGTGCCGCTTTTGGGCCGACACCCTGAACAGTGATCAGCATTTCAAACAGCTTCTTTGCCGCCAGGCTCGAGAAGCCAAACAATTCTTCCGCCTGCTCGCGCACATGGTGGTAGGTATAAAACTTAGCGTCTTGGCTGAGCACCACCGCCTCGAAGTCACCAGCCGACACGCTCACTTCATAGCCGACGCCGTGAACATCAAGCACGATACTGCCCGCGCCAAACTTTTCAGCGATCGTGCCAGAGAGGTGGGCGATCACGGTCGTCTGTCTCCGCCGCCCGGAGGATTGGTTGGGCCGGGCGAGGTGCTGCCACTGCCACCACCCGAACCGCCACCGCTGCCACCGCCACTGCCATTGCCGCCGCCTGGATTTTGGTCGTCATTACCTGTGCTGCCACACGACGCAGTCTTTCGCGAATGTTTCGTCGCATCAAATTTGTCTTCGCTGATGGTGATGAGCCGCTTGGTAGCTAGGTCACAGACGGTGATCTGCTTAGTGGTGGGCGTTTGCCGACAATCCGCAGCATTCTTGGAATATTTAGCGGCATCAAATTGATCTTCAAAAATTGACTCCACTTGCTTGGTCGCGAGGTTACAGACCTCGATCTTTGGCTTGGTCTGATCACATTTCTCGGTCGGAATGGCGCTCGAGAGGAAATATTCTTTGTAAGCACCGGGGCTGGAATCATCAGCCAGGCCACCATTACTACTACACACACTTCGCTGAACAACACCGCTTGGCACGTCGAAGCCAGTTTTTGCGCCTGCCAGCAGCTTGGTCATCGTCGCCCGCCAAATTGGTGCTGCCACATCCGATCCACCGCTGTTCATGACCTTATTATTGTTATTACCAACCCACACGCCGACAGCGTATTGCGGCGTATAGCCAATCGTCCAGGCATCGCGGTTATCATTGGTGGTACCCGTCTTGACCGCGACCGTTTTACCGCCCACCGTCAGGCTGCTACCAAACATCCCCGCCCGCGCGGCGTTATCCGACAGAATGCTGGAGATGAGATAGGCGCCACCTTGGCTAATCGCTTGGCGCGTACTGGCTGTTTTCCACGACGCGTTTTTGTTGAACTTGTCCTTGACTTCAGTGATGAGATTGAGCGATTCGTACTGCGTACCGCCATTGGCAAAGGCCGCGTAGGCGTTTGTCATCTCGCTTAGGCGCACCTCGGCCGAGCCAAGCGCCAGTGACAATCCATAATTTTTGTTTTCGTCCAGCGTGCTGATACCGAGTTTCTTGACAGCTTGGATGGAGCGATTGATGCCATACTTTTGCATGATCAGAACGCTCGGGATGTTCAGCGACCAGCTGAGCGACTTGCGCGTCGTCACCTTGCCGTTCCAGCGGCGAGTAGCGTTGTAGGGCACGTAACCATTGAAGTCAGTTAATTTATCATCAAAAACTGTCGCCGGCGTGATGACGCCATCAGACATCGCCTGCGCATAATACAGCGGCTTGAAGCTCGAGCCGGGCTGACGCGGCGTGGTCACCATATTGACCTTGCCCCACTCGGCGTTATTATAATCAGCGCTGCCGACCAGTGCCCGCACCTCGCCAGTTTTTGGATCAATGACGATACCGCTGGCGTTGGTGCCACCGAGGCGATTGATCTGCTTCATTTGTTTGGCGATATTCTCTTGGAGGAGCTGTTGGGTGTCGAGATTCAGCGAGGTCTTGACGCGGTAGCCCGAGCGCATGACTTTTTCGTAGCCATATTTGTCGCTGAGCTGTTTGATGACCATCTCGGCAAAATGCGGCGCTGCGGAATTCGTGTGAGCCGCGCCGCCACCAGTATATGCTAGCTGTGTGGCTTCCGCCTGCTGCTTCTGCTCCTCGGTGATAAAGCCTTCTGTCTGCATCCGACCGAGCACCGTCTTTTGGCGCTGCTTGGCGTATTCGGCGTTGCCGCTGATCGGCGAATAGCGGCTTGGCGCCGGCAGCACACCAACCAGCATACTGCTCTCGGCCAGTGTCAAATCCTTCGGCGACTTATTAAAATACACCTTGGCCGCCTCCTCAATACCAAAGGCATTTTCACCAAAGTACACTGAGTTGAGATACATCATCAAGATCTGCTCTTTGCTATAATTTTGCTCGATGGCGATGGCCATAAATAGCTCTTGATACTTGCGCATAAAGCTATGTTCATTGCTGAGCAAATTATTCTTGACCAACTGCTGTGTCAAGGTCGACCCGCCACCATGCCGCGTGATTGCCGCCCGGAAAATACTGAAAATATTAAAGCCGCTGTGCTTATAAAAATCCTTATCCTCGCTGGCGATCAATGCCTTTTTCATACTCTCGGAGATATCCTTAAGCTGCACCAAGTTCCGTCGCTCGGCATTGCCAACGCTATAAATCACCTTATCCTTGGCGTCAGTCAGCACGATGCCGGTATTATTGCGGTTCATCAGCCGCTCCTGATCAGCAATATCGCGGGCGTAGTAAAAATAACTGGCAATCGGCACGATGATCAAAAACAGTAGAATCGGCAACAGACACACCATGATTTTTTTCGGCCGGCTCAGTCGCCAAAACCACAAAAAGTGTTTGTGTTGACGCGGTAATTTACCGGATTTCGCCTTGACTTGACCGAGATTGGCATACCGACCCATGTGCGGCGGCTGCTTTTTTATCGGAGCTCGTTTTCCCTTGCCTAATTGCACCATATATCAATTATACCACGCTGGGGCGCGTCGTCGCTGCGTGGGTGATGGCCGCCGCCAGCGCATCGGCACAGTCATCTGGCTTAGGCACCTCACTCAGTCCCAGGTTGAGGCGCACCATTTCCTGAATCTGCTTTTTGTCAGCCTTGCCATAGCCAGTCAGTGTCTGTTTGATCTGTAGCGGCGTGTATTCAGTGATCGCGAGACCCGCCTTGTGCCCAGTCAGCATCGCCACGCCGCGGGCATGAGCCACAGAGATAGCAGTAGTAACATTGCGGGCAAAAAACAACTTTTCAATTGACATCACCTCAGGTCTGGTCTCAGCGATAATCTCTGTCAGGCCATCAAAAATCTCCGCCAGCCGCTCGTCTAGCGGCGTGTGGGCGGGCGTCTTGATCACGCCGGCCGTTACCAGCCGGTAGCCGCCCTGCTTCGTGTCAATCACGCCAAAACCCAAAATGCCAGTCCCTGGATCAATACCAATAATTCTCATGAATATATTATAGCACCTGGCTGGTATCAGTAATTAGTGCGAGTGGCCATCTCGACGAGCTCCTCGCCGAGTTATCGCTTGCCGCGCGTGATGGCGTGTTTTAGCCGCGTAGCAGCTCGGCCAATTTCCCAGCGCCACTGCCAGCCAGCGTAGCCAACCGCCAGCAGACTGACGCCGCCGAGCACCCACCAGCCCCACATCGCGCCTGTCACCTGCTTGACCTGTTCCGGCGCAAAGCCAGTTTTTGGTGCGGTAGCCAGCGCGACCTTGCGGCAGCGGCGGGTCTTTGGATTGCGCTCAAAGCCTTCGGCACACTCCTTCAACACGTCACTATCAGCGGCAATTTTTTTACAGCGCCCGGTAGCGGGATTACGGAACTTACCGTCGGGACATGGCTTCAGAGTTTTGGCGGCTGTGGCTGCAATCGACCGGCACCGACCGGTTATCTCGCTCCGATAGTACCCTTCACGGCACGGCGTTTGGGTTCTGAGCTTGCTGATATTGCGGCACCGACCAGTTTCTGGTGAACGATATTGACCGGGCTTACACGGCGCGAGTTCCGGCTCGCGTACGATATTACGGCAGCGACCCGTCTCCGGCGAACGGTACTGCCCCGGACGGCACGGCGTCGGCACTGGCTCCACCGGCTCCTTGACGCAACGGCCTGTGAGCTCGTGACGCACATAGCCCGCCTTGCAATCTGGCCACTGCTTGAATTCATTAGGCCGAGCCGGTGTCGGTGAAAATGTTACCTTCCATTCCCCGTCAAGCAAACTCCACGACGAATCCTTGGCCAGGCCAGCAAATGACGTCTGGTCGATCTCATTGCCACTAGCATCCAGCGCGTACACCTCGCCGGCGTCGGTTTTTGCCAGTTTGAGATTTGTCTCTGCCAGCCGAACGACATGCAGCGCCCCGGCTGCCAGCTCAATATTCTTGAACGTATGTGTCGTGTCCTTGTGCTTACCCCGACCTTTGACGAGAATGGTGCAGCCAGTGAGGTCGAGGTCACTGGTCCCGGCGTTAATGATCTCGATAAACGGTGTGTCAACATTGGTCGCAATCTCATGCAACTTCAAGCCGCTGCAACGATTACTCGGTGGCGTCGGATCAACTGGCGGACGTGGCTCGTCAGGCTCACTGCACGCTGGCAGTTCACGTAGACGCGGCGCCTCGCCGACCGAAGAATCGCTGGCGTTATTATCCGTATCAGTCACCACGCCATTTACTTGGCAGCGCCAGGCGTGTAGCTTGCCGCCCAGCGTAATCGGACTGCCTTCGCGCGCTGACGCCGCACCCCAGCCAACCAGATCCGACACCTGCCCATCACTCCTCACCAATTTGACAGAGCCGCCGGTTTTTGCCAGCACTTTCTGGCTATCAAACCGCAGGTCGGTCTGCTCATCGGTTAGCCGGCTATCACCGACCACCAACGCCCCGCCCGCCGGTACTACTAGGTCGGTCGACATTGTTTTGAGCGTCGTCACCTGCCCCTTTTGGCTGACATACTGCAGTGTCCAACCAGCGATATTAACTGGCCCTGACGACGGATTGTAGAGTTCGACGTACGTGCCGCGCGCTGTATCGAGGCCGACTTTGGTAATCAAGAGTTTGGCCGATGTACGAGCCGCAGCTGACGGTGCAGGAGGTTCAGAAGGCGTTGGCTTGACTGGTGTGGGTGTTGATGGATCTCTGGGCGGTATTGACGGAGCGGGTGTAGGCGTAGACGTACCGCCAGAAGCTGTGTCCGGCGTCGCCGCTGCCGGGGCTAATGGCCTGGTCGGAGCTGCCGGGCTGGGCACTGGATTGGCTGGACGCGGCGCAGGCATGTCCGTTGATGCAACCGGCGTCGAATCACCCGCAGGAGGTGCAGCCTCCGGTGGGGAGTCGCTCGCAAACGCTACCACCGGCTGAAACACCAGCGCAATTATCGTTGACATAAGTAGTAGGCGGGTCAAAACCTTCATTGTGAACTCCCTGCTTGGCTTATGTTGACTGACTATATTGTAAAAGAAATTCCTCCCAAACGCAAAAGAGCGCCGTCGGGGACGCTCAATACATAGTCAATGTATAGCCTGAGCGAAGATTACTCCGCAGTGATATCGGCATTAGTATGCACATTCACCACGTCGTCCAGGTCGTCCAGCGCATCAACCACCTTCATCAATTTCTGCGCGGTTTCCGAATCGGCAATCTCGACCGGCGTATTAGCGATGTAGCGCAGCTCAGCGTCTTTCACCTTCAAGCCCTGCTCAACCAACTGATTTCTGACACTCGCCAAATCTTTCAACTCCGTGTAAACAATGATCTCGCCGTCCTCCTCGACCGCATCTTCGGCACCAGCATCCAGCACTTGCAGGAGCAATTCTTCGCCCGTGCCTTCCACGGTGATCACACCCTTACGAGTAAACTGAAACGCCACGCTGCCAGCGTCAGCGATGCGCCCGCCGTTCTTCACTAGCGCGGTTTTCACTTCCGGCAAGGTGCGGTTGCGATTGTCGGTCGCTGTCTCGATGATGATGCCGACACCGCCCGGGCCGTAACCTTCATAGGTAATTTCTTCCAGTGCCGCCGCGCTTTTATCCGCCACGCGGTCAATCGCCCGCTGGATGTTGGCGCTTGGCATGTTAGCGGCCTTGGCTTTCTCGATGGCCATTGCCAAACTTGCATTTAGTGTCGGATCAGTGCCGCCGCGCGCAGCGATCGCAATTTGGTTACCCAACTTGGTGAAAATCGCGCCACGCTTCGCATCAACAATCGCTTTCTGCCGGTGCGTGGTCGCCCATTTACTGTGTCCTGCCATGTGTCTATGCCTCCAGAAAATTCGTTTCTTTTAGTATAGCAGAAAATGGGCGATGGGTTAACTATCAGGCTAGTCTGCACCCTCAAAGCTATTGAGGTCTGTACGTCAGAAGCATTCCGATTCTGCGACTACGACGAAACAGCGATCTGACCTAAGATCGTCAAAAGGCGGCTCAAAACCCTCGGTAAAGTCAATACCGTATGGCGTGTCCGGGTATAGCTCAATAGAAACCGGTGGCATCAAGCCCTGCTTAGTGAATTCTGCTAGCTTACGGGCAATCCTTTCTTCAGTCTTACTGCGATCCTCGTCTTCCTTCCACTCTCCGGGCCTTTTGCCTTTAAGCTCTTTGAACTCTTTACCAAGATAGAGTATAGGAACTGTTTCACTGCCGCCATAGCGGTCCGGAAAATCTCCCTCCTCTTTCTCGCGCAACCTCTCATCAATTGTTAGCACTGAATAATATGTTGAACGACTATTCTTAGGATTAATATACCAAGCCAAATCGTCTTCTCCTATGCCCTGTGTTAGACCTTTTATTAGATCACTCCGTTTAGCATTTGTGGATTCGGCGATACCTCGCGCAAACCTCAAAAATGACAAATCAACACATAGGGAATCTATCTTTTTTCGATCTTCTCGGGGTCCTCAATTCTGTTATGCTCTAGCGCTACTAGCTGACCGAGCAATTTACCAATATCTGTATCTATCTTTTTACAGCAAATTCAAACTACTCATGCCTAGGAAGCAGGTCACTTGTCACCGCACTTCGTAGCGCTTCATTCCCCATCTTTATACGATTCCCTTTATCCTTTTCATATCGTTCCATAAGAGCCTCGACCCGCTCCCGGGTATTCTTTTCAATACATAAAACGCCATCCCGTGTTTCACTCAGAATATCTTGTATGCCTCTTTTGCCCATTTCACTCCTCCGAACTAAGTAATATATAGTTGCCTCACCAGCCGCCCGAGGGCCGAACCCGCGCTCACTCACCCCGAGGGATTAGCTGAATGAACCCATAGTGTACATCCATCAGGTTTCCTCAAGCATGAGCGGGATAGCCTACCACAATCGTCCACGCTACTCAACCACATTACTTTCGCGTAGCCGCAGCCCGGTCTGTCGCCGCATCCACCACATCGCCCCGATAATAACGAAGTAAATCGCGACCACCCACAGCCAACTCAAGTTCACCTCCAGCTGCGCCCAGTCCAGCCCGGCCAGCCACCTGGCGACGCCGACCATATACTGGAGCAGCCACGTCGTCGGCGCGGCGATGAGTCCAGCCACCACCGGCACATCCGCGCACACGCCAACTACAAAGGTCAGTAGCATCGCCAGCGGCACCAATGGCAGGATGAGTACATTCGCGATCAGCGCCACGTTACTGATCACACCAAATGACGCCACCAAGAGCGGCCATGTCATGATCTGGGCCGACACCGTCTCGCCGATAATCTGCCGAATTGTGCCCGGCGGTTTGACACCAAAGAAGTAGCGCTGCAATAGCGGCGCCAGGATAATCACCCCGCTAAACGCCGCAAAGCTCAATTGCCAACCAAGGTCGTTCCAGCCGAACTGCGGATTGATGAGTAGCGTCATCGCCGCAGCGACCGGTAGCAGCACCAGCGGATGAATCGTCCGGCCATAATACCACGCGGCTAGGCTCAGGCCCGCCACCAACCCAGCCCGCGACATGCTCGGACTGAGGCCGGTCATCGCCATAAAGCCAATGATCATCACACCAGCGCTCAGTGCTGCCAGATATTTCGACACTTTGATGAACAGTCGCCGCGCCAGCCGCACCAAAATCGTTAAGTTATAGCCGCTGGCCACGATGACGTGCGTCAAGCCTGCGACCTGCAGCGCCGTCATCAATTCCAGCGGTAATGCCCGCCGTAAGCCCATCAAGAACCCGAGGCCCAGCGCCGCCTCCGACTCCGGCACGTACCGTCGCACCCGCTCCGCGAACCAGTCACGCACGCCCACCGCCACGTCGCCCGGTTGCTCACGCGTCACTCGTTCAACCGCTGCCCTGGACATCCGCGCCGCAAACGCCCCAAACCCATCGGTCAACGCGCCCCGCACGGTGACCACGTCGCTACGTTTAATCGCCTGGCTATGCCTCGTCACTACCCAGACACTGCCAGGCAGCCGCCGATCGTTACTCACGATGTCACCCAACCGCAGCACTGTCTGCCCCTTTTTATCAACATCAGGATCTTCTAGCACCCGTCCACTCAGCCGTACCATTTGACCGATCAGCGTTTGATAGTGCTCCAGGCCAATCTGCCCCACACTACCTCGCCACAGCCCAACCAGCACCCCACCGACTAGAGCTACTACGACCAGCCAGCGCCGCGCCCCAACGAGCGACGCTAGGGCCAATACCATTCCCGCCCCCAACCACATCCAACCAGCAAACAGCCCGTACGGCGCTCGCATCACGCTGATAACACCGATGACGATGCCGACACCAGCCGCCGCCAACAGCCACGACACATGCAAACGCTGGGTGAGGCCGAGAGACTTCATATAGTTAGTATACGCGAAGTGCGGCCAGACTTACATCAAATCACCTGAAATGGATACAATAAAAAATCCTAGTTCATGAACTAGGATTGTACTCCACTTGGAGGGCCCACCGGGGCTTGAACCCGGGACACCCTGCTTAAAAGGCAGGTGCTCTAACCAACTGAGCTATGGGCCCGCACATGACGCGCAGCGCAACGAAGCGAGAACGCGACTTTTCACATTTTATCACAGAGGAACTCCGTTTTCAACGCTTTGTTTTCTTGGCAGCGGGCGCCTTGGTATGAAGCGGCAAGCTCATGTCAAGCAGCCCCGCCACTAGTCCAACGGTCGCCACGTAGTACCACCAGTCGCTCAGCAATTTGTACGTCTGCATCGCCTCCGCGTCCAAGGTCATAAACTTGCCCAGCGGCCGCACCAGCACCGCCGCTGCTAAGACG
Organism: Candidatus Saccharibacteria bacterium oral taxon 488; assembly: GCA_010202465.1. Lineage (NCBI taxonomy): Bacteria > Candidatus Saccharimonadota > Candidatus Saccharibacteria bacterium oral taxon 488. Next base: position 690,395 of record CP047919.1, read on the forward strand.
CCGACCAGCACCGCCGAGATCAGCCGTAGCAACTTGCCAGGTCCCTTTGGCCCGGCAATTAATAATAGCACCAGCGGCCCCACCGTCAGGATGATCGTTGCGACAACACCGTTCGGCAATCCCGCTACACTGCTAACACCCAGCCCGCCGATCACCCCGGCCAACCACTCGGCCCACAATTCCGCCAGCAGTGCACCGGCTGCCAGCGCTAGTGCCAACACACCAAATCGCCGGTTCAACACGAACGCTAGTGCCGTCACCGCCACGGCCACGCCGCCAAACAACAACACCATGCTCATCGCTGCGCCCCCGCACTAAACCGCGCAGTGACGCCCGGCTTGATACCATGCTCCTTGGCACTACCCGCCGGCAGCTCTAACACGTACCGCGCCGGCACTGGCGTGTGATATACCTCATGCGGCTTATTGTCAGGCCAGACATCACGCTTGACGTGCACGACCTTTTTCTTGGCATCTAGCCAGATAATATCAATCGGGACGCGCATATCCTTCATCCACATTGGTATATCACCGTCTTTCTCGGCCACGAACAACATCCCCTCGCTCTTACCCAGCTCCTGCCGACCGCCCAAGCCCCGCGCCCGCGTCTCGTCCGTATCAGCGACCTCTACTCGAAATGTACCCTTACCAATATCAACAGTCGTGTACGTTTTATTCATCTGGCGCGCCACCGCCCATACGCCGTAGCCGATCCCGGTCAACACGCCGAGCACGATCACCCAAACGATGATCCGCTGCACTATCGACACCGACTTCGCATTCATACTCCCATTATAGCAAGTTTATATTCAGGCGCCGACTTTATCTTTTTTGTTACCGCGCTTGGCGTTGCGATTAATATAATCAATAATCCGACCAGCCACATTGCGGCCCGTCACCTTTTCGATGCCAAATCCTGGGCTGGCGTTCACCTCCAGTACCAGCGCACCGCGGTTCGAGCGCATAAAGTCGACGCCGGCTACCACCAGGCCCATCGCCTTGGCGGCCTTGACGCACATTTTTCGCTCATCGGGCGTCAACTTGACGACCGTCCCCTCGCCGCCTTTATGCAAATTGCTGCGAAAATCATCATCCAAACTCTGCCGCTTCATACTAGCCACCACTTGACTACCGACCACAAATGCCCGAATATCGGTGCCGGCCGACTCCTTGATAAATTCCTGTAGTAGCACGTTTGTGCCGTCAGAATCACTGAGGTAAAACGCTTGCATAACCGACTTAGCGGCTTTAATTGTCTCCGCCAGTACCACGCCATTGCCGTGGGTGCCGCGCGCCAGCTTAATAATCGCCGGCGTACCGCCAATCTCATCCAGCAGTACATCGATATCCGTTTCATTGCGCGAGAACACCGTCTTTGGGATCGACACCCCAGCCCGGGCCAGCAGCTGCACCGATCGTAGTTTATCGCGCGAACGACTGATGGCGATAGACCGATTCATAAAAAATGCTTGCGGATTCGCCATTTCCAATTGCCGCAGCACTGCCGTCCCGTAGCGCGTCATATAGCTAGCAATTCGCGGGATGAACACGTCAAAGTTACCGATTTCCCTGCCACGATAAATAACCTTTGGATGCCGCTCATCAATTGACACATAACAATTTTTATACTTGATAACTTTAACTCGATGGCCACGCTTTTCAGCTTCTTCCTTGAGGCGAAGGGTGGAGTAGTTGATGTTACCGTTAGATAGAATCGCAATATTCATAACTACGTATCCTTTGGTTTATGGTATTTTTTATAAAACTTATGAGGATTTTTAGCTAGTTCTTTATTTAGCCTTATAGTCTGTGATTTCTTCTGGTTCTTTACTTCATTCATACTTACGTCAACCAAAAACTTACCGCTTAATGTCCGTCGTCCAATTAGCACTGGAAAATTATGCACAGCCCTATCAGACAGGCTAAATAACGCTTTAATCTTCTTGCCAGCCAATATAATGGTAAAATGTGTCCGATATTTTATAATTTCATGGCCAGAGGCGCTCTTAACCATCGCTACCGAATAATCGGTACGCCGAAACACCTTGCCGTTATAATACGGTGAGCCTTTACCAAATAGCGAGAACTTCAAGACACCGTCTTTATCAACACGAATATTGCTCGCCCACACTGATGAGCCGTCCGCACCGGTGTCAACCTTAGCCGGCACATTAACTGCTCGCCGACCAAAATCCACCTTCACATTTCGACCAATGATGGTTTTTTGTGCTGTCATGCACCATATACTATAATCTAAAAACCTACATCAGTCAAGCTACGAAGCTGCTCGTTTGTAGGCAGCCAGAAGCTTGTCGACGTAGACAGCCGGAACATTAGCAGGCATGCCGACAAGTGGATCATAGTACGGCATAAGGCCCGAGGATGCATTTATTTCAACCCCCGGAAATTATCGGGAGCTATAATGTCAACACCGCAGATAAACAGGCCGAAGTATTCAGTAACTCGCACAGCCATCTGCTTCACTTCATTCGGTACTTTATTGAGGCACTCTAGCGCATAGCCACCACTAGAAATATTCGCTACACCAGTTACTTGTACTCGTGTCCCATCGGGTGGAATACATCGCAACTCAACATCGCTCAAAAAGCCCGCACGGCCTCTGGGTCAATTAGATTCATGGACTTTTCATGAGGTAGCTGACCGAGCAACTTCACATATTCCATTTCCGCCATGCGAAACGCAAGCGACGAACCAATCGCCTCACGGAATACCGAGTCAGGTTCACGATCAGTCGCCTCTTCACGAGCTCGACCAAGTGCTATAACACCCTTATCTAGTGCCGACATATCGCGAAGACGCCGGTGTTCAAAGCGAGGATTACGAGACTTCCCAGCGATAAAGTCCTCTCGCTGATCGAGCGCATTATTAACAAGTTTTGTATACGACTGAAACCCGGCTTCAGGAAGATTGTGAGGATTAATAATCTCTTCAATCGTTCGCGGTTGGCGCGGTGCTATTTCAGACGCTATACTCATTTTTTCATGATAGCATATTTATGTAAAAAAGCAAGTACGCATTACGAAAACAGTCCGCGCCTCCTCGCACCATCAAACTGTTCCAGTAGTTCACGCTGCTTCTTGCTCAGTTTGGTTGGCGTATCAACGATGACGCCAACAATGTGCGGGCCGCGCGAGTCATCGCGTAAGTGTGGCACGCCGTGGCCTGATAACTTAAAATCAGTCCCCGACTGGGTGCCGGCTGGGATTTTCATTCGCACCGTGCCGTCCACAGTTTCGACATCAATTTCCGTTCCCAGCGCTGCCTCAACCATCGAGATATACTCTTCCGACAGGATAATGTCGCCTTCACGAGTGAACTTCTTATGCGCCTTGACACGAATGTGAACGTATAGATCGCCGCGCGGGCCGCCCTGAACTGCTTCACCGCGATCACGCAGGCGGATCGTCGCGCCATCATCAATGCCGGCTGGGATCTTGACCGTAATCTCCTGGCGCTGGCGAGTTGTACCCTTGCCGCCACAGACTGAACAGTTTTGCTCCGGGACCTTACCGCGACCATGACAGGTTGGACACGTGACTGCTTGCTGAATTTGTCCAAAAATCGAGTTCATGACGCGAGTCTGCTGACCAGAACCCTTGCAGTCATCGCAGGTTTTTAGACTATGGCCTGGCTCGACGCCATCGCCATGACAATGTTCGCACTCGGTGTCCAAGGTCACATTGAGATTCTTTTCTGCGCCAAACACCGCCTCTTCAAAACTCAGAGTCACATTAGTTTCAACATCACGACCACGCCGCGCACCACCCTGTGAACTAGTCGCGCCGCCACCGAAGAATTGGCTGAAAATGTCGCCAAAACCGCCGCCACCAAAATCAAAATGGATATCTTGGCCGCCAAACCCGCCAAAGCCTTCGAACGGATTACCGCCAAAGCCACCACCTGCTGCACCGCCGACACCCGCATGGCCAAACTGATCGTAGCGCTGGCGCTTTTGCTTGTCTTTTAGGACCTCATACGCCTCATTGACCTCTTTGAATTTGGCTTCATCGCCACCTTCTTTGTCGGGATGGTACTTGACCGCTGCCTTACGAAAAGCCTTCTTGATCTCATCCTCAGAGGCGGTTTTCGACACGCCTAACACTTCATAATAATCGCGCTTACTCATATGTGTTCATTATACGCTTTTAGCACTCGACATGCAAGAGTGCTAGTCTTGTCCGTGGTATACTGAGCAGAGAGGAGGTGTTATGAAACAGACAGCAATTATCAATTCAGAAATCAAGGCCCGGTGTGGTGATCAAGAGGCGGTGCGCCAGTATCTGCGTGAGCATGGCGCGGACTTTAAGGGGACGGATCATCAAATTGACACGTATTTTGATGTACCCGAGGGGCGCCTGAAATTGCGCCAGGGGCCGATCGAAAATAACCTTATCTTTTATCGGCGGGCGGACACCGACGGGCCAAAACAATCGACCATCAACTTATCACCCGTGGCACCGGACTCAACTATTGGTGAGGTGCTAACAGCGGCGCTTGGTGTGCGTGTCATCGTCGATAAGCAGCGTGAGATTTACTTCATCGATAATGTCAAGTTTCATATCGACACTGTTCAGGGCCTCGGGAATTTTGTCGAAATTGAAGCCATCGACACCGATGGCAAACGAAACGCCAAGGAACTGGAGCAGCAATGCTCACACTACATGCGTGAACTTGGTATCAGGGCTACGGATTTGGTGGTTGGCTCGTATAGTGATTTGTTGGAGCGTGGTGACGATATTCAAGCGACATAGGGCCCTTCTATGCTGACCTTTCTTTAGCCCAGTCTGTATTTAGTAATAGTTGTGATTTGACATACTATATATTATTGTTATATTTAGTTACTATGATCTTCCGCACAATGCCTCGTCCCGATCTTGAAATCACCTGGTATCGCCAGAATGGGGGTGTTTAATTTCACCAACTCAGACGGTGAACCAGTGACAGGTGTATCAGCTCAGACATGGGAAGATTATCTAGATCATATCGAAAATTTGCCAAGCAAATTTTCAGGACAAGTCATTAGTCCAGAATTGATAACCATTACTGATATACCACTTGAGAAAGCGACAAGGTTTCAACGAGAAATTAGTAGAAGGATTTTGCAACTATGCGAACTTTCACGCGATTTACCCAATGCTGACTTCATGGTTGGCACGCCCAGTTTTTATGATGATACGGAATTGCCCTATAATACTCTCGTGAAGATCACCAATGGTCAATACAAAACAAACGTACGGAAATGGCTACTTACACCCAGTGAAGAGGGCAACTTTTGGCCAGCCTTAACTACTCAGGCACTCCAACAGCCATATTCAACTCAGTCATTAATCTGCGCCGACATGATCGTGGCGCCATCCTTTCTGCATGAAGATACTCGTCATGTACAGGTTAGCGCCTGTTGGGCAACACCTAGCTTTAGCCATCCCAACTACCAGCCGCCGCCAGATGAGGAGCGCTATACAGATGCAATGATCTATGCGATTAATCAACTTTTTACCGCTCACTCTGTCCAAGATCTTGTCGTAGTTGATCGTACGCCGCCGACTACCGAAATTCCACCGCTCAACTGTATCGTCCAGCGAAAAATATAATACCCCGGAGACTTGGGGTATTATATTAGCCTGCATTAGACTCTGCTATTTCTCGTCGACCACTTCGCCTTCGACTGGTTCGTCCTTGTCAGATTTTTTGTCATCCGCAGACTTGTCCGCCTTGTTGTCCTCAGCAGCTTGCTGGTACATTTTGGCGCCAATTGGCATGATGGCATCCTGCAGTGCTTTGGCTGCTGCTTCTAGCTCATCTTTGTCGTCAGCGTCTTTGTGCTTCTCCGCTTCCTTGACCGCTTCGTCAATCGCCTTCTTGTCGTCGTCAGAAATCTTATCCTTGAACTCGTCCGGCATTTTCTTTGCTTGGTAGATGGCGTTTTCTAGCTGGTTTTTAGCGTCAACGGTTTCACGCTTTTTCTTGTCCTCATCAGCGTGGAGTTCGGCTTCTTTCTGAGCTTTTTCGATATCTTCCTTACTCATGTTGCCAGAGTTTTGGATGGTAATCGATTGCTCCTTGCCAGTACCTTTGTCTTTAGCAGTAACATTAAGGATACCGTTGGCGTCGATGTTAAACGTCACTTCAATCTGCGGCACACCGCGCGGTGCTGGTGCGATACCATCAAGCACAAAGCGGCCCAAACTCTTGTTGTCATTGGCAAACTCGCGCTCACCCTGCAAGACGTGGATCTCCACTTGCGGCTGATTGTCGGCTGCCGTCGAGAACACTTCACTCTTGCTAGTTGGCACGGTGGTATTACGCTCAATCAGCTTGGTCGACACACCGCCCATCGTCTCAATACCGAGGCTCAATGGTGTCACGTCCAGCAGCAGCACATCCTTAACATCGCCAGCCAACACGCCACCCTGAATGGCTGCACCAACCGCCACCACTTCGTCTGGGTTGACACCTTGCATTGGGTCTTTGCCGAACAATTTCTTCACCCGCTCAACCACTGCTGGCATCCGGGTCATACCGCCAACCATGACAATTTCATTGACGTCAGATTTTGATAATTTAGCGTCTTTCAGCGCTTTTTCAACTGGGCCGTCCAGGCGATCCAACAAATCTTTCACCAAATCTTCCAGCTTGGCCCGCGTCAAGCTCAACTCAAAGTGCTTTGGCCCATCAGCATCAGCGGTAATGAATGGGATGTTGACTTCGTATTCAGTAACTGTTGACAGTTCCTTCTTGGCCTTTTCAGCTTCGTCCTTCAGGCGCTGCATGGCTGCATTGTCTTTGCGTAGGTCGATGCCTTCTTTAGACTTAAAGTCGTCCAGGAAGTAGTTAACGATGACATTGTCAAAGTCCTCGCCGCCCAGGTGGGTATCACCATTCGTCGCCTTCACCTCAAACACGCCATCACCAAGCTCCAGGACAGAAACGTCAAAGGTACCGCCACCGAGGTCAAACACCACGATGGTCTCGTCATTTTTGCCTTTTTCCAGGCCGTACGCCAAAGCAGCGGCCGTCGGTTCATTGATGATGCGCTTAACTTCCAGGCCAGCAATTTTACCAGCGTCTTTGGTGGCTTGACGCTGCGAATCGTCAAAGTAGGCTGGCACGGTGATAACGGCTTCGGTGACTTTTTCGCCCAGGAACGCCTCGGCGTCGGCCTTGATTTTGCCGAGGATCATGGCTGAAACCTCTTCTGGCGTGTATTCCTTGCCACCCATTTCCACGGCCACACCCGCACCTTTCTTGACGATCTTAAACGGCATAAGGCCACGGTCTTTTTGGACTTCTTTGTCATCAAACTTACGGCCAATAAAGCGCTTGACACCATAAATTGTGTTCTTTGGATTAGTCACACGCTGACGCTGCGCTACTTGCCCAACCAAGCGCTCGCCCTTTTTATTAATCGCCACCACTGATGGCGTCGTACGATTACCCTCAGCGTTAGCGATAACTTCTGGCTTGCCCGCCAGCATGTATGCAAAGGCACTGTTGGTTGTACCGAGGTCAATTCCGATGATTTTACCCATATGATTCCCCTTTCTGTTATGATCACATCTGGTTTTTGCTTATATTCATTTTAGCACTCTTTATTCACGAGTGCCAACTATTTCAGTATAAATAATTAGCACTCCCGTGTCAAGAGTGCTAATTCATTTTGTGAAAACCAGTTATTTCTCTGATGCGTCAGTATTTTCTTTGACATCCGCCCGCGTTGATTCCGATGACTGGCGCGTCACCTTAACCATCGCATCGCGAATCACCGCGCCGTCTAGCGTATAGCCAGCACGTAGTTCCTCAGCAATCACCTCTTTGTCGCCTTCGGCTGATTCGTCAAATTGAATAGCTTGGTGTAGTTCAGGATTAAATACTGTGCCGGGTTTAGCGTCGATTTGCTCGAGGCCGATTTCTTTCAGTTGCTTATCAAGCTGTTTATTCAGGCCAGCCACACCTTTCGCCCAGGCGTTATCCGCTAGTTCCTCCGGCACATTGGCAATCGCTCGCTCAATCGTGTCAATCACTGGTAACAATTTCATCACTGACTTAGCCTGACCCATTTGATGCGCTGACTGTTTTTCCGCCTCGACACGCTTGCGGTAGTTCTCAAAATCCGCCCGCGTCCGCTGCAAATCCAACGTCAACTCGCCCAACTGCTGCTCCAAATCTTCAGTTTTTTTAGCCTTACTCTTCGTCATTTTTTCCTCCTTCTAAACGGCCAAAACGGCTCGTCGCCATACGTACAGGGAAAAGACACTACCATAGCCATGAAAATAATAATCAAAATAATCACTACTAGCCACGTTGGCAAGCCGCTCAGTAGTCCGCCAATCCATTCAGCCATTACAATACCTCCTCTAACATCGCACCGGTTCGCCTAACCAGCTCCATCGTTCGGCGGTAATTTTGCCGCGTCGGGCCGATGACACCGATATAGCTATCATCGCTAAACTGCGAGCGGAATTTACTAATAATCAGCGTAGCGCCACTACTTTTACCAATCGGGTTTTCACTGCCAATAAACACATTCAGCGGCTGGTTCGGCGCTGCTTCATGCAGCCACGGCTCGATATTATCAATCAACCTGGCAATCGCCTGCACGTGTCCGCCCTCGACAAACTCAGGCTGAGAAAACAGCTGCGTCATGCCATTCATATACAAGTGCGTACCAAACGACGCAAAGCCGAAATTGCCCGTCAACTCCACCAGACTATCAACCGCACTGCGAATCGCTCGGTCGGACGTATCAACATGCGAATTAACATGCGCTTCGATCGCTCTCGCACTGCGATCGATGCCGCTCGGCAGCTCGGTCATCTGCGCGTCGGTGATGCCATTGACATAAAAGCGATAGCCCTTGTCGGTGGGGATTCGCCCAGCGCTGGTGTGCGGCGCTTCAATAAAACCCATCTCCTCGAGCTTGGCCATTTCGCTGCGAATGGTGGCGCTAGATACGCCAAACAACTTGGCTAGCGTCACGCTGCCAACTGGCGCCGCAATTTCAGCGTACTGTTCAATGATGGCGGCCAAGATAGCCTGTTGACGTTCGGTCATAGGCTCATTGTAGCATGAATCTAGCACTCATCGCAAGCGAGTGCTAATGCGACCTTGCCGCGCGCCTGGCCTGACTACGCGCCCGCGTAAATCGCCGGGCGGCGTCTGACGAAAACATCAGCACCGCTACAATATTCAGCCCGATGAACAGCAGCGTACTGGCTGTCGACCAGGTTATCTTGCCGATGGTCAAGGTGAATGAATTAGCGATAACTGCCAGCCCGGATATCATCATCAATACCAGCCGCAATCGATTGCTACCGCTAAATGTCCGACTCACCAGCACGATAGTCGTGATCACCCACACTGCGCCGAGGACAATTGACGAACCAATCAGCCAATTAGCAATCACCGCCGCGTCATTCACCTGACCGTCCACCATCAGTTCAGCCACCGTCTGGCTATGAAATTGGTCAATCGCAAGTAATTCAACAACGGCATTGATGATACTGACCGCCAGCGCCGTAAACATTGCCACCACGCCAAACGCGATCTGTGGCGGCCGCCGACTCCAAAATTGTTGTATCAATGTATCGTGCGCCACTGGCATCACCTCGTGCGAAGTAGCATCGAGAATCACCTCGTCGCGCTCCTCTATCAAGGACTGGTTGGCACGCACGCGCCCAACCTCCAGTACCGGCAAATCACCGTCTGTCTGGATGGTATCGCCGCCGCCGTTGCGCGAATGATACCCGGTGGAAAAATCTTTCAAGGTAGTCACCTCGATTGAAGCGCGTGCCTTGAGCGCCGACTGGACAATATAGTCCCGCTCGATGTCAGTATTCTCATCAACCTTATGGGTGATTTGTAGGGTAAACAAGCTAAGACCGACACTCTTGTCGTATGTTCCCGCCGCCAGCCAATCCACCTGATGACCGCCCGGCAGCAGCCAGCCCTGTGGACAACGCCAGAAACGCACGTGATGGCGCTTGCCGGGATTACCGTCAACCTCCTGCTGGTAGGCAAAATCTTGCCGCCGCCCAAATAGAAATAGTGACGAAACCGGCGCTTGCGGATAACTACACCGCGTCAATATTGCCACCATCATCCGCCACGATGAACGCACGGTTATTTCCTCCGCTAACGTCCAGCCAGCCGCGGTCATCGCTTGATGGACCTGCGCCTCCGAGCCGCGCAAAGCCAGATTGACAGGATCACCGAGCAGCCCGTCCGCCGTCCGCGTTCGCCCGATGAAATAATTCGGCACATACAAGCTGCTCAGGATACGATGCAGCCGCGGCAGTGCCAAGTAAGCCGTGATTAGCCACACTACCACAAACAGCCCAACCATCCACCAGCCGCCCGAATGCCAGCCCTCACGCCACACCAGCCACGCCAGCCAGAACGACGCCGCACCGGCTAATAAGAAAAAGATCTGGTCAAGCAACCCCGACAGCGACCAAAATGGTCGTCTCAGCGAAAACGACGACTTCTTCGTCGCCATCTAGACCGTGTCCTCACCCATCAAATAATCAAGAAGATCCCGCGCTATCAACCGCGCCTCGTCATCACGCCGATTAAACACGTCACCGCGCTCAATAATCTCGCCGCAAACCCGCACCGCTCGGGTCAAATCATCATTGATAATCACGTGGTAATACGGCACTTCCAGCGCATGACTGAGCTCAGCGATGGCCGACTGGCGGCGTTTCGGCCAGGCCGCTTGAAACTCTGCTTCCGTTACGTACCGCTGCTTCAATCGCTCCAGCCATGTCGGATAATCCGGCGGTACGATAAAGATAGCGATACAGCCCGGCGCCAATTGCTCATACTCAGCCACGCCCTGTACGTCAATGTCGGTGATCGCTGTTTGCTGATGATCATGCGCCAATTGCAGCTCGGCTGTCGAGGTGCCATACACCTTGCCGTGAACGAACTTGGCCTCAATAAACTGATGGCGTTCGAGCATGGTCAGTGCGGTTGCTTGATCAATAAAATGATAATCGATGCCGTCGCGCTCTGGCTGACCGTTATTTGCCCGCGGCTCCCGCGTGGTGTGCGACACGATATCACGAAATGACGGCGATCGCAATAACCGCCTTTTGATGGTATCCTTGCCCGCGCCGGAAATACCGGTTAGCAGCGCAATTTTAGTATCTCGGACCAGCGCTACGGCTGCTTCGGTCGGCTGGTACTCCCTGATGACACGTTCAAGATCTGACATATGAGTATTATACCAGATTATTGACTAAGCTTCCGGGCAGTTACGACTTCCTACCTATGCACCATGTCCATCGCTCGAATATGCGGCGGACGATGCGCTAGCTGAGGATGGCGGCGAGACGGCACGGCGATGTGAGCGCGGGAATGAGCAGTGACTTGCGGGTGGGTCAGCTCCTTTGGCTGCGGCGGTAAGTTTGGCTGGGTCGGCAGTTGGTGTGGCTGGGATAGCGGGCGCTTGACAGTCGATTGCGTATCGGTGCGTGGTGCATTAGCGCGGGGTGCGGCCGCTGCAGGATTGAGCGGACGAGTCGGACTCGAAGGCTGAGATGAAAGCGGCGGCTTCGTCAGCGGCGGGTGCGGCGGATGTGATGAGAGCGGCTTGACTGGCTGAGCCTTGACGGAAGAAAGTTTGTTGAGCGGACGCTTGGCCAGGGCTGGTGCCGAAGCAGTGGGCTTGATCAGTGAAGCGCGTGACGGCGAGAGGGCGTGCTTTGGCGGCTGGGGCTTGACGGACGGCTTGGTAAATGATACGCTTCGCGAGCGCTGGACGCCACGCGGCGGCATAATGTCATGAAAGACTGCCGGCTTTTTAGGGTGGGGTTTAGCTGGCGGATTGGGAGCGGGAGTCTTTTGAGGAGCGACAGAACGCGAGCGAGGTAACTGAGTAGAAGGTTGTGGCGGCACAACGCGAGACACAGCCGAAGGATGAGCTGGCTGCGCGGCTACAGTTTGCCGTTGAATACTATGACGCCGAGCCGGAGCAGCCACAGAGTGAAGAGAGCGTGGCGCGGGCGATGTGGGAGATGCGGCGGGTACTGATGTAGCCACCGGACGCTGACGCGGCACTGGGGCTTCAGTATCAACATCTGACACCTCGCCCTTACGACGGTTGCCGAGCCGAGCTTTTTTGAATAGCTTTGTCAACTTCATCAGCGCCACCCCATCCTCTGGGAGATGTCGATACCGAAAATGATTACGGTCAGCTGGTCGATATGACTCTCCTTCCTCTGATTGATTCTGCTACCATTATACTGGTTATGCTCAGTGATTTCAAGCGGCCAACCGCCGGAGCCGCTAGAGCAACTCATCCAGCACCGATTGCCAATCAGGAAACTGCGGAGTACCGAAATGGATGTGCCAGCCAACAAACTCAGCAGCACCCCTGGCCGTCCGATCATCAATCAAGATATCACCGCGGCTCAGCTGTTTGATCGACGAAAAAATAACTTTGCGAAAGAAAATATTTTCCTGACCCTCGCCGCCAAAATACTTCTTCACCCACGCCAGCTTATCACCCAGCGCCGTCGGGTTTTCCCACGGTGATGACGAGAGAATATACAGATCATACTTTTCCTTTAACTTGTCGACCGCTTCGAGGGCGCCCGGCATCGGATCCATCAGCGCAAAAACGCCCGGGATATTGTCATACTCACCCGCAAACTTCTCGAGCATCTCGGGCGGAACCTTCGTCGTGGCCGACATAAAATCGACCAGCACGCCGTCCATGTCAAGATAAATAATTGGTTTCTTCATAATCAATCTCTCTTTAACATCACCGTAAACGCTTCTGACGGAATGTCAACTTTACCGAAGCGTTTCATACGCTTTTTACCGCGAGCCTGTTTGGCGAGGAGCTTCTTTTTACGGCTGACGTCACCACCATACAGATAGCCGGTGACATCTTTGCGGTAAGCACCGATGTTTTCGCGGGCGATGAATCTGCCGCCAATCGCCGCCTGCAGCGCCACCTCAAAACTCTGGCGCGGTACGACTTCTTTCAATTTTTTGACGATTTCGCGACCCAAGCCTGGCGCCTCCGAGCGGTGGCACATCACACTCAAAGCATCGACCATCTCGCCCGCTACATAAAAATCAACCCGCACCAGATCTTCTGGCTGGTAGCCCGCCAGCTCATAATTAAACGAGCCGTAGCCGCTGGTTACCGACTTCAGTTGATCATAAAAATCCGTCAGCAAATTGGCCAGCGGCGCGGTAAACGAAATCAGCGCCCGCTCGTCGATGTAACTAAGGTTTTTCTGCCGGCCGCGCTTAGCGACAATCAGCTGAATCACTGCACCGATGTAGTCTTGCGGCACCACAATCTCACCATCAATCCACGGCTCGCGAACCTCGGTAATTTGCGCTGGGTCAGGTAGTTCGCTGGCTGATTTGATGTCCAACTCCTCGCCGTTGGTGAGGCTGACTTGGTAATCAGTACTCGGATTGGTGACAATGAGGTCCAGATTATACTCGCGCTCCAACCGCTCGCGAATAATATCCATGTGTAATAAACCGAGGAAACCAATCCGCACACCATAGCCCAGCACTGGCGAATTTTCCGGCTCAAACTGCAGCGCTGAATCGCTGAGGCTCAGCTTTTCAATAGCCTCTTTCAGGTCATTATAATCTTCATTGCTCACCGGAAAAAAGCCCGCATAGACGAAGGGTTTGACTTCTTTGTAGCCCGGCAATGGTTGGACGGTAATTTTAGGCATCTATTTGATGATTATACCATCAATTACTAGGTGAGATAATACCGCCGCTCGCTCGTTTCCTATGTAAGCGAACTGAGACCAAAATAATCTTGAATAAACTCTTGGGAATACTCATCTAAGTCGGTCAGTCGACCATACAATTTAACACCATGACACAGCCCTCTATCGGACGGCACCGCATAAGCATTTGGTCGCGCATATGCAACAACTAGTGCTGAGTGAGGCGTTTTGCTGGTAAATCGTTCGCCAATAGCCTGCTGAATGGCGGAACAATCTTCTGGCTGAGCCTGCAAAGGCCTTGCACCAGCAGCAATGCCACGTGCTACATTGTGCGCATATAAATGAAAATCTGCAAAATGGACACCATCAGCACCAAACTGAAAGGTGCGATTACCCCGTGAAAGCTCCAGCGCCAATCGCGCCAAGCTCAAGCCACGCCAATACTTATAACTCTCTCTCTGAATCTGGGACTACATCATAGACAACAGACTCTCCAAGATCATTCCTCAAGCGATTAAAATTCAGTTGACTCATGATCTGAATTCTATCATAATATTATTTATTTGTCAATCATAGCTATCGGTGATTCGGTGGCTGATTTGATGGTAAGCACTTCGCCGTTTGTCAAACTCACTGAGCAATCAGTACCGGGCTGGACAGTGATTGATTCGGATATAACTCAGTAATCTTATCATTTAGCACCCTAGCGAGTTTTCTTCAGTATCGCAGCAATCTTCGCCTGTTGCTCAGGGCTATAGAAGTAACCTATTGAGCTATTCACACCATTCGCCCTTCTGCCGCGACACGCCAGCGGCTCCCCGAAGTCAGGATCAACCTCATTCAAAACCTTAATCGCCTTCTGAAACGCTGGTGATCCACAGTGCAAAGCGTTCATGAGGTCTGACGTTGCTAGATAGTCTTCGGGAGCTGGGCGCATATAGCCTCTTTTCAAGAAATAGTCACTTATAGCCTCTACTTGCTCCCGCAAAAGGCCTTCACAAATTTTTACCCGACCCTTTTGACAAGAAAACCTGTAGATTGAAGGTTGTAAGCCCAATGAGTGCATGGCATTTTTAATTGTCTTTCGACACACCCCAAAGCGCTTCATTGCCGCACTTACCATAATACATCCTTCCGGGGGCGGAGGCGCAAACAACCCCCTGTCATGTGCTTTTTCTATGATCACCGCTTGCTGCTCTGGACTAAAGAACTCGCGAACCTGAGGAGAACGATGCCATGCACCCTCAGACAGGATACCGTCTTCTTTAAGACTCCTCGCTATCTTTGCTATCGTCATATCACTTACACCCAGAACATTGGCGAGAGCTTTGAGCGTCAGATACCCTTCTGGTGGCGGTAGATTAAACATACCTTTTTGCTTAAGCGATTCTTCTATCAATTCGGCCTGCTCTCTAGTAAAAACCGGTTTCTGCTTGCCACACCAATCCCGCTTGGCCACCTCCCCCAGGAAGCCATCCCGCTCCAACTGGGTGGCAATGGTCGCAACGACACGATACTTCACACCGAGCTTATCTGCTAGCCCATTGATCGTCAGGCCTCCCATTGCCTCAATCATTCGACGAGGGCTCAAATAATTACCTTGACGTTGCCTACCCATCTCAACTGGTTGCCGCAGATCATCTGCTAATACCCCCACTAAGTGTGGAACAAAGTAATCATCACAACGCACCATCGCACCACAGCCCGGATACTGTGCCATCACCTCCATAAGCTGTGTTTTCGTATATGCGGTCAGCTTTGCCCGCTCTTCTTCTGGCAGCCGCGTTGTATCAAATACAAAGGTACCATTGCCGTAGGCGTCACAAATTAGCACCGTCCGCTCGAGCGGTAGGATATTTACCTGATAGTATGGCTCTTGGCGCATCATCGCTGTCTCTACTTCCCCGCGACGAATCCGTAATGCTTCGCTGCTCAGCTCAATACCAAATTCATTCGCCAACACGAATAGCAATGTTTTCAGCCGCGGTTGGCGAGTCACGCTCTCACGGTTTGGCGCCTCAGACACACTGGTGGTAGGACCGGGCCGCTCATCAGGTGGCACAAAGACATTGCCAGCCGATTCAATCTGGTCAATAGCCGTATCAATAGCTATGAGCTGCTCCGCTTTGGCAGCAATATGGTCAAGCAGCTCATTGATTTCCTCTATGCCGTAGTAAGCAAACGTCGCGTTCTCCCTTTGGGCAGGATTGTCTAGCCAAATCGTTGGCTGATGGTCGTATGCCTGCACCATCTCATTAATTAGCTGGATCAATTTATCCAAGGCGGCCTCAGCGTAGGTATCGACATTTTCAACCGTCAACGGTTGATTAATAATTTCCGCTACGCTGCTTGCAAAGTCCTTGCCATGATCAATACTACCGAGTCGCTCCATGACCTATATTATAGCATTTTATACTATTATTGTAAATGGTAAACTCTTCCTCTCAATTACAAATAATCGCTCTAATCCGGTCACATATTCTTTATTCTTTACTAAACCCCATAACAACACACTTATGTCTTTATCAAATTGAAAATTTAGTTCTCATTGGTGGATTATCGGGTCAATGAGGGCGCTCAATCCTCTATAATAACATCTTCAACAGGTCGACGTTTAGAATAGGCCTGCTGCTTGCCATAACCAATGCGCAGCAAAATAGTTGGATATTCTCTGGTCAAACCCAGTATCCTTGCCATTTCTGTGGCGATTTCCGCTTCCTCATTTGGCTGGTTTAGATAGGAGTGTACGATCTCGAGTTCTGTAGCGGTTAGCAAGAAACGCTGTAGTGTCCGCCCCAGGCCTACCCATTCATTTGGCGTATTATTGGCCGTTGTGAATAACACCAAGTGAGAAGCTGATTCTATCTTCTTGCGGTCGGCCTTATTTTGAGCCTTAGCATTGATAGCCATCGCCATGATTGGCTCAGCCATCCAGCGCGGCACATTAGGCGCACCAAACACGGCGTAACTCAGCCCATCAAGTGTTTGATCTTGATGCTTCTTATTAAATCGCATCCAGCTTTTCAATTCAGCCTTAAACGCCTCATTTTGCATTTGATGCGTATCCCCCCGAAGAACGTATTGTTCAATATCATTAAACTGTTTAGTTTGACGCGCATAGTAATGAACCGACACTCCATCTTCACTGCGAATCGCCTGTAGCCTCTTTAGCGCATCTAGCGCAATTTCCTCGCCGCTATAAACACTGCGATTAGTCTGCCGCGCGTCTATCTGATTGAACAATGGGCTTGGTTTGACGCCTGCCTCTTCCGCGAGCGAAACCGTGATAACCCCCTTATCACCAACCGAAACGGCAGATTTATAGCCCTTAGTTTGCGCCGCCAAGCAGAAGTTCTCGGCCGCACAACCCAGACTCACGAATAACTCCCTATTGTCAGGGTCGACTACTGGCAGCTTCCTGTCAAAATCAGGATGAATTTCTACCACCGACCCGTCGCGATGGAATTTCCAAGGTTGGGTATTGTGCCCTGACGGTGCTTTGACTGCCTGCTTAACTAGAAACTTAAAATCGTCTAATGATATAATGTTTCCTGTTTTCTTCGTCATAATCTTCTCAAATACCCTCTCATATTGTTACTGTTGAACCCAGTATACTTACCAAAAAAATGGTGTCAAATAAAAGCCCCTATGACCAAGATACTCTCTACTATCCGCACTGCCAAGGCTCAGCGCTTTGAAAACCTTATCAGCACCGGGGGAAACAAAAAACTCCCCCGTCCGAAGCTAGCAACGACGAGGGGAGAAAAGCCAAGGATCACCGCCGTATACCGGTTCATCTTTGTCCTGGCTATCTTACACTGGCCCCGTGACCTGTATATTCTGCTATAGTTTGCTGGATTTGCGTGTGTCGTACTTGACTTCACCATTGTCATCCAAAAGACAGCACAATAGCCATCACGATACCTACCATAAATAATCCTGCCTTTTTCATATCCCTTCTTTCTGATATTATACGACAGCACCGACTACACAAAAATAAGCTATTATTGTCAAGCAAAGCTTAGTTGGCCGCAAGCTTTACAACTCTCTTTCAGCGATCAGGCCACGCCATAGCTTACATTATCACGGTTCACCGACAAATTACTTATGAGAGCGCCAGCTCGCCAATATGCCTCCAAAACTGACGCAGATCCTTAACGTCTACGCCTTCAATACCGTAGTTTGAAAGCACACCATGCCACGTGCTGGGCACAGCGCTCTTATCTAGTAGACGGTACTTGCTGAACACAAAACCATGCGGTAGCCATGCCATGCTTATGACATCATCGTTGGCACATGGATATTCCAATATAGGAAAAGAGCAATCATATGTATCAACAATATTTCCTGGATCAATTGCTCCATAATGCTTCCACTCCCCATAGCAAAAATCAAAACCTAGTGGCAGAAGAGCCATTTCGACACCCTCTCCCCCCTTATCTCTAGATGTCCGCATCTCCTCTACAAATGAATCCAGCGCTTGACGAGCAAGAATATCGAGCCAATCCGCCCCAAACATCATCGAGTCGAAATACTCGTCAATTTTTCTACAATCTTCTTTACTGAGGTTATTTGGGTCGGTTTTGGCAGTAGGCACCGTATCGTTTAAGTCACGAGGCGTGACGAGCATGGTGTCGATTGTTTTTAGCCGTGGATCTATAAATACCATTTTTGCGCCATAGTAACAGGCATTGCTCGGATAAAGGCTCGAAAATACGAACTGGTCAAGACCAAAGTGGCAATCAAGCCTGTATGTATTAGTTCTACGGCCTGATAACTGACTGCTCGGCAGTATCCCCATCTCCATGAACCGCCCAGGGAAATCACCTGAGTTAGTATAGTGCAAAAGTGGCAATCGCTCAAGACGTGCTCGTATCTCCCGAACAGCTAACTGCTCACCCTCTGATAAATCTCTCTGACTCTCCGGATGGTTATGAAAATTATCGCGCAATCGACCGGCATCAACATATTGCGCCATTCTTTCTGGTAGAACAAGCGCCTCGCTAGATGACACGCCGCCAATCCTTCTGGACCTTAAAACTGAGAAAGCCCATACAAAAACCTGCTAGCATCATAGTAAACTTAATTATGGGATAGCACTTACTTTTTGTCAAATGGGCCACCTGACCACATTGACCAAACTTTATCCCAGCCCTTTTCGCAACACGTATCCGCGGGGTGCTTTTGCAATTCAGTTAGGCCAATTGTTTGTGGATTCATGGCTTACTCCTTATCACTAATTTACTCAACTGCCACACCACCATCACAATAGACCAGCCAAACAATACCACCTCCGACACCACCGTCAGCGGTACCGAGACTTCACCTGCATAGTATGTACCGACCATCTTTAGAAATGCAACACACACGCTCGTTAATATAACTATCCAAGATTTCGTAATGATCCCTGCCGCAGTAACAAATGCAGCCAACGCCAGTGCCATCCAGTGCAGTCCTGCGAACAGTTGACTCGCAGATAATACACTTATTTCTGGAGTAATCGGCAATCCATTCACCGGATAAACGAGGCGTCCGAGCGCCATCATCGCATGAAATGCACCAATTGCCACAACGATACCTAGAGCAAGCACGATACCCATGCCAACAGGATATCGCCCCCTCAGTTTAGAGTACAAAACCACGACGACAGCTAACAATATCGACGCTCCACATGCTAGCATTTCACTTGCCGCCTGCAAGGCGACCTGATGTTGCTGCACCCACGCTAGCACACCTGGAGCGTTTGCTGAGGGTATCGGCAGTGACACTGCGATACTAATGCAAGCCGTGGCAAGCAAACCAAAGCTCATCAGCCATATAATATTACCGATATACGAAATATGCCGACTACTTTGTTTTACCACCCTCTCACTCCTTCGTCATATATTTCTTTAGCGTCACCGTATCACCCACCCGCGCTTCACGGGTGGTTTTTAGGTTGGTGACGATGTAGCCGGATAGCAGCGTTTCCTTTACGGAATATTCAGTCGCCCTAATTGCTCTATACATGATGTTATGGTTATTTTATTCTATTTTATAAATAATGGCAACTCATTCTTAGTTCACTGCGCCTTCGGCAAGAAACCGCGCGCTACGAGCGCCTGCCAAGCCGTGTCCGCCGAGAGAGATGGTGGCTGAGGTGTTGAAAATCCCTTGATAGGATACATCTTTATCCGCTCATAATCACCCAGCATCAACGTCAGCATCATGGCGGCACTGCCATAGGTTGCCTCATATAAGCGATAATATGCTTCTACTGTTGTCGGCTGGCTGGTCACATGTAGCCGCGGCTGCGGGTGCGGCCACTGAGCCTCAGCGGTTGCCAAAAATCGACGCGTCATATACGGTTTATGAATTAAAATGATATCCTCAGCCTGGATCGCCACCCCTGCCAGCAGCTGAGCCGAACGGGTGATATTTTCGCCGGTGTTGGCAGCTTGGTGTTCAAACAGGATTGCCGATTTCGGCACCGCCAAACGTTGGAGTCGTCGCCCTAGCAGCGTCGCTTCGGTTTCCGTGGCCCTATGATATGGATTAGCAAATCCCGACACCACGATCCGTTGACTCACGCCCGCATAATATAGCTCGGCCGCTCGCTCAGCACTATCGATCATAGCTCCCGCGCCACCGATCACGATAGCATCCACCCGCGCCGGTAGCCGACTCTCAACACAAAGATACTCCCACAATACCTGGAGGTGATGCCAATCTTGATCGGTGAGGGTTAGCTGGCTACACGACATTGTGTCCGCTCTCGAGACTTCTTCAACGTCACCGTATCACCCACCCGCGCTTCACGGGTGGTTTTGAGGTTGGTGACAATGTAGCCAATTTCACCAGTATCGAGCGATGGGTCGGGGATCATACCGGGACTGAGATGGCCAACCTCCAATGCCAACCCATTCGCACTGGTCGCCATCATATGAATCGCTTCACCCTTTTTGATCTGACCGTCAACCACCCTAACGTACAAAATCACGCCGCGATAATCATCATAATAACTATCAAAAATTAGCGCCCGAGTTGGGAGATCAGCCAACGCAACATCAGGATGCTCGACCGCCAGTGGCGAAGTCGGCGCCGGGATTCGCTCAACGATCGCCTCCAAAACCTGATCGACATTCTGCCCCGTTTTAGCAGAGATATAAATAATCTCACTCTCATCGCAGCCCAGCAAATTGATCACCTGCTTGGACACCCGCGGCACGTCGGCAGCTGGCAGGTCAACTTTATTGAGTACCGGGATGATCGTCAAATCCTGCTCCATCGCCAGGTAGACATTCGCCAGCGTCTGCGCCTGAATGCCTTGGCTAGCGTCAACCACCAACACCGCCCCTCGCAGGCTTGCAACGAGCGACTAACTTCGTAGCTAAAATCGACGTGGCCGGGCGTGTCGATGAGGTTGAGATCGTAAGGCCCAGCCGGCGGCAATCCTTCCGATGAATCGATAACCCTGTCGCTGGCGTTGCCTGCGACATTCGATTGAGAGGAAGCGGTTGCCGCCGGCTGGCGGTAGTGGTATGTCATCCTCACTGGCGCCAGCTTAATCGTGATGCCCTTCTCACGCTCGAGATCCATACTATCGAGCAGCTGCGATTTCATCTCACGCTTCTCCACTGTCCCCGTCATCTCCATCATCCGATCAGCCAGCGTTGATTTGCCGTGATCAATGTGAGCGATGATGCAAAAATTACGAATATTAGTCAGTGGTTTCATCAGCGCCTCAACTTACTCATATCAAATCGCGAAAACAGCAGCCGTTTAATTCGCGCCAAAACCGGATCGATTTCTGGTAGCCTTAGCCACTTGGACAGCGCACCATACACGACAAAATTGAAAATCGTAATTGCCCCAAACTTGGGCAGCGCCCCCAAAAAACTATCGTCTGAGGCCCGAAATGGAATTACCAGCACGCTGACATAGCACGCCACTGCTAGTGGCACCGCGGCTAACGCCATCTTGGCGACCGCTTTGACAAACGTCGCGTCAAACAGCTGTGGCATGCGCCGACCTAAAATGACGCACAAAATCACCACCTCAACAAAGGCGACAATTGACTGCGCCCATGCCAGGCCATACGGGCCAAGCTTCGCATAGTAGCCAAGTATCACGGCCAGCGCCACATTCAGCACAATCGCAAAAATCGACACATACATCGGTGTCTTGGTATCCTGCTGTGCATAAAATCCGCGCGCCACCATGTGATACACCGTCCTGAATAAAATTGCCATTACCAGACAACCGAGAATGTTCGCCATAACCGGATCGCCGTTATTATTGATAAAGTGCACCACGTAGCCACGCGCGAAAAACGTCACCACACAAATCGGGATAATCATCCAAATCACCGTCCTGAGAAATGACCGCAGATCTCTACGAAATAGATCCGGCCGCTCCGAGGCGAGGCGCTCAGTTAGTTGTGGAAAGGCAGCGTTGGAAATAGCAACGCCGATGAGGTTGATCGGCATCATGTGTAGTGTCAATGCTTGATTATAACGACGAATAATACCATCACCCATCCGCGACGCCAAGTTGACTTCGGCCAGGCTGACCACATAATCCATTCCCTGATCAATCGAGCGCGCCGGCAGCAGCGACAAAACTTTACGAAAGCCGCGATTGCGCCAATAAATCTTGAAATCATAATCAAAGCCGAGTCCGATTAGCCCGACCGCACTGACGATGAGCTGCAACACCGACCCAAGTACCACACCAAGCGCCACGCCCATAATGCCGCCGTCAAAAATTTGCCAGCCGAACAGGTTGATGCCGTTGGTAAACCATAGCGTACCGATGATAATCCCGACATTGTACAGCATCGGCGCCAGCGCATAGAAGGTGAAGCGACCGACCGCTTGCTGGATGCTAGCAATCACCGCTGCCACCGCAAAGATCAGCGGATTTACCGCGATCACTCGCATCATACTGACTGCCAATGCGTGACCAGCCTCGCTCAGCCCCGGCGCGATCAGATATTTCATCAGCGGATCAGCAAAAATGATGATTAGAACGCTGGTCACCAGCGTCACCAATGCCATGAGATTGATCATACTTGAGCTAATTTGCCAGGCTGACTGCTTGTTGCCTTTGACCCACCGCTCGTTAAATACCGGGATGAAAGTGACGCTCAGTGCCCCCGACACTAGAATCGCAAACATAAAATCCGGCACCATGAACGCCGCCGTATAAGCGTCCAGCCCGACTGGATAGCCAGCCAAGTGAGCCTTCTCGTTGGGAAAATACGCCGCGTTCAAAAAGCGATCGCGCAGCAGCCCCAGCAGGCTTGACAGCAACATCGAGCTCGCTAAAATCGTGGCGGCTAACTTGACTGTCAGCCGCTGATTGATCTTGTTGACAACATTACGAACGCGCCCCATAACAATTTATGCGTGCAGCTTTGCCTCCTTTGGCAGTTTCGTTCCCGAAAGAATCTCATCCACCGCCGCTTCCTCCAAGGTTTCGTCTTTGAGCAGTGCCTCGGCCAATTTATCGAGGAACGGACGGTTGGCTTTGAGCACCAGCATTGCCCGTTGTTTAGCCTCGGTGATCAGCTGCGACACTTCCTGGTCGATCAGTTTAGCAGTCTCATCCGAGTACGGCCGCTCGCGGGTCATCTTATCAAACATCAGCCCGCCGTTGTCTTCGTGAAATACTTGGTCGCGTAGGCCCTTACCCATACCCTGCTCGATGATCATATCACGGGCAATCTCGGTGGCTTTACGCAGGTCTGAGCCAGCACCGGTGGTGATACCATCATCACCGTAAATAATTTGCTCGGCAATTCGGCCGCCCATGGCCCGAGCCAAGATATCCTTGAACTCATAAACATTAGTGTAGCTCTTATCCTCTGGCGGCAAGAACCAGGTGACACCGCCGGTGCCGCCGCGCGGAATGATCGTCACTTTGTGAACTGGGTCGGAGTCTGGCAAGACATGACCGACGATGGCGTGGCCTGCCTCATGATACGCCGTCAACTCCTTCTCGTGGTCATTCATCACCTTGGCTTTGCGCTCTGGGCCGATGGCCACCCGCTCGAACGCCTCGGTCAACTCCTCGTTGGTAATTTTCTTCTTGTTACGGCGTGCAGCGATAATTGCTGCTTCATTAGCGATATTAGCGAGATCCGCCCCCGAGGAGCCAGCTGTCTTGGCGGCCAATTTATCGAGGTCAACCGTTTCATCAACCGGCTTCTTCTTGAAGTGCACCTTGAGAATCGCCTCGCGATCTTTGCGCTCCGGCAGGGTAATTGTCACTCGCCGATCAAATCGACCTGGACGCAGCAACGCTGGATCGAGCACATCCGCGCGGTTGGTGGCTGCCAGTACGATCACATTAGTGTCGCCATCAAAGCCGTCCATTTCTACCAAAATCTGGTTTAAGGTCTGCTCGCGCTCATCATGGCCGCCACCCATGCCCGAACCACGCTTGCGGCCCACCGCGTCAATCTCGTCGATGAAAATGATACACGGCGCATTTTTCTTGGCCTTTGAAAAGAGATCACGCACCCGGCTGGCACCAACACCGACAAACATCTCGACAAACTCCGAGCCAGAAATTGAGAAGAACGGCACGCCCGCCTCACCGGCCACTGCCCGGGCCAGCATGGTTTTACCAGTACCCGGATTACCGACCAGCAAGACACCTTTCGGAATCTTAGCGCCTAGTTCCTTGTACTTCTTTGGATGCTTCAGGAAATCGACAACCTCTTGTAAATCCTGCTTGGCGTTATCATTGCCGGCGATGTCCTCAAACACAATTTTCTCTTTATCCTCGCCGTACAGCCGCGCCTTGCTCTTGCCGAAGCCCATCGCTTGATTATTCTGCCCCTGGGCCTGGCGCATCATGAACATGAAGAAGATCACGATGATCACTACCGGCACGATCATCACTGTCAGATTCCACAGCACCTCGCCGGTTTGCGATGGCGGTAGAACGTTAATTTCGACCTTGGCGTCCTTGTTCAAACCTTGCTCGTAAATCGTACTGCCGGATTCCTTGACTGATTTCTCGGTCGGCTGTTTTTGACCCTTGGGGGTAATTTTCAAATCATTACCCTGGATATCAATCTTGGCAATTTCCCCGGCATTTGCCCGGCGCACTACGTCGGTCAACGCGACATTCTTCAAGTTGCTATTTGGTGACAGCGCCGCGTACACTGCCAGCCCAAGAAACACAATGATTGCCCAAAACAGTCCCAGCCGAGCAACCTGCCCGACCCCTTTCTTAGTATTCTTTGGCGTCTTTCCTGCCATACGTCACATAATCCTTTCCTTTCGTCCTAGCGAGTCACTCGTTTTATTGTAACACTTTTTACGGACAATTTCACCCGCACATTAGCGGCCGGCTGCCACACCGTTCCTGCTCGGCCAATTTTGATAGCGATCAGCAGTCGATCCAGCTGTGCTGAGAGCAGCGACACGCCGGTCAGTCGCTGCACTTCTCGGTGGAGCAGCTCGCGCGCCGGCGCAACTGGGATATGCGTCCAAAAATAACGACTGCCAAGACGTGACGATAACCGCAATGTCTCTTGGTCAATCTCTTGGCGTAGCTGCCATTGCTGACGCCATAGCCGACCAAGCGCCGCCCGCTGCTGATCAGTCAGCCTTGCCTGCAGCTGTCGGCGCAGCTGATTGCGCAGATAGGCGCTCGATTGATTCGTCGCGTCCTCTACCCACTCCAGCCGATGGCGCAGTGCATAATCATATATGTCTTGCTTCGTCCATTCCAATAGCGGCCGCTCAATCCGCTGATCGCCCATAGCCGCCAAGCCCCGCCAGCGCGTACCACGCCATAGATTGAGTGCTATCGTCTCAATCACGTCATCCTGGTGATGGGCTGTCGTCACGCGCCCGCCCCAGCGTGCCGCCGCATTAAAGAGAAATTGATACCGCCGCTGGCGCGCCGTATCCTCACTGGCTGCCGCGCCCAACTCCTCACGCCTCGTAACATACGGCACATCGTACCGGCGCGCTAGCCCCGCCACGAACCGCGCATCAGCCGCCGATTCTGCCCGAATTCCATGATCAAAGTGAGCCACCGCCACCTCGTCCTGTCCATGCCGCAATATATTGTCGAGGAGCACCACGCTGTCCACCCCACCCGATACCGCAATCAGTCGCTTCATGAGGATATTATGACACATACTGCGGGGCTACGTGATACAATACTCACTATGCACGAGACAACCATCCTCTGCTTTGGTGATTCCAACACCTTTGGGCAGCGGCCCGATACGAACGCGCGATATGACGAGTCAGTGCGCTGGCCGCGGCGACTGGGGGCGCTGCTAGCGGACGAGGCACGCCAATATTATGTCATCGAGGAGGGGCTAGGCGGTCGGCGGACTGACCTTGATCATCCTGACCCAGCCAAGCCGTCGAGAAATGGCTGGACGTATTTTCCGCCGTGCCTGGCCAGTCATCAGCCCGACATCGCCATCATCATGCTGGGAACAAATGATGCCCAGCTCTGCCACCAGCGACCAGTTGAGGCGATCGTGACGGCACTGGCGCACTACGTCACGTATTGTCACGAATCAGACGTCACACCGCTACTTGTTGCGCCGCTCATCCCAGATCCCGCTGGATTGTTCAATGAGGCAATCGTACCGCGATCGGCGTGGCACTTTGATGATGCAGCTGTGGCAACACTAACTGCACTGCCTGAAAAAATTCGAACCTATGCCGCCAAGCATGGTGTTGCGTTTTTCGACGCCAACACATATGCCGAGGCCGGTGTAGACGGGCTGCACTGGACAGCAGCAGGTCACGAGCGATTTGCCCGAGCGATCGCCCAGATGATACGTGAGATATCGTGAGCCAACTCTAAGTATTATTTTCACAAGTATATCATCATATCGTCAACTCTTGCAATAGCGTGCGCAATGTGTCATCCACATATTAAAATACCGCGGCCCATACAGACCGCGGATAAAAAACAATTCTGGTAGCACCGGGTGGACCCGAACCACCGACCTCAGGCTTATGAGTCCTGCGCTCTAACCAGCTGAGCTACGGTGCCACACGTCACCAATTGTACCAAACGAGTCAGAAAATCTCAACCACCTCAAAAGCCTATCTGTCAGATGAGACCAAACTGCTACCCAAACAAAGGCCGATCCGTACTGCCCACAGAGCTAAGCTGCCAGCTCCACGCCTTCTTCGTCCAGCAGCTCCAGTCGCCGCACTACCAATGAACGTAGCTCCTCGCAAGTCCGCCGGCGCTGCCACGTCCGCAGCTGATCGTTATTGACCGCAGCTAAAAACTGCCCGAGCTCGTGCTCAGTGATATCCATGTTGTTGCCTTTCTGTGTTTGTTAAACCGTGGCTTTACTATAGCACACATTTGACATAAGTGCAATAGTATGACAGCTCACGTAGTCACTCGCTCGACATCACCTATCGGCTTCCCTCGGCAAACCGCTTGTGATAAACTGGAGGGAGAGGATTTTACACAAACATGACCCCGGCTATTATTTCATCATTCGCCATCGTCGCCTTCTCGGCACTGATCCACGCTAGTCTTCAGCTCAGCGTCAGCGTCTTGACCTTGCTCAGCGGCCATTCCCTCGGCAAGCAAACCGCCCGCCGGAAAGTATTGCAACTGATGAACGGATTTGTGTGTGGAGTGTTAGTGCTGACAGCGCTATTAATATCAGCGATCGTCTACTACCTATCACTCGTCATTCATCACGCTGCTCAGGCCGAGCAGCTGGTGGTGGCCATCGTCTGCGGGCTGATGGTTGGGCTGGGCGTGGCGACTTGGGCAGTGTACTACCGGCGGGGTGAAGGTACAGCCTTGTGGCTACCGCGCAGCTTCGCAACCTACCTATCAAAGCGCTCAAAAGCAACGCGCCACAGCGCCGAGGCCTTTAGTCTCGGGATGGCGAGCGTAGTGGCTGAATTACTGTTCATCATCGGGCCGATGGCGGCGGCGGGCCTGGCAACCGTCCTACTACCATCAACCGAGTGGCGCCTCATCGCCATCGCCCTTTACGTCGTCATATCGCTGCTATCACTGGTCGTTGTGCTGGTGCTGGTCGGTAGCGGCCATTCCCTTGCCCATCTGCAACAGTGGCGGATGGCACATAAACGTTTTTTGCAATTTGCAGCTGGCGGCAGCTTGATCATCTTGGGCGGCTTTCTATTCGTTGATCGAGTACTTGGTATCGTCAGCTACGGAGGTTTTTGATGTCAGAAGGGCACCCAAACCGACCAATTATCGATGTCGTCAAGCGCGGCAAGCGACCGAGCGAAGAGTTTGATCCGACAAAACTCCACCACTCTATCCTGGCGACCTGCCTGAGTATCCGCACACCCGAAGGCCAAGCTGATGATATCGCTAAATCAGTCACCCTCGGCGTGATGAGCTGGTGCGAGACCCGACCAGAGATTACCACAAACGACATCCGACACCGCGCGGCGCAGTTACTACAGAAACTACACACCGACGCAGCATTTGTTTATCAACACCATAAGACGATCATGTAGGGGGCACATGGCACAAAAACCAACTTTTGACTATGATGTAATTGTTATCGGCAGCGGCGCTGGCGGTTCACCGGCCGCAACTGTCTTGGCGCGCGCTGGCAAGAAAGTCGCCATCATCGAGCGCGGTACCTTTGGCGGCGAATCTCCGAACTGGGGCGACATTCCGACTGGTGCCCTGCTCTATACCGCCGACGTCTATCACGAGGCTAAAACAGCAGCCAAGTTCGGCCTGCGCACCAGTACAGTCGGCTATAATTATCCATCGCTCCTCGCCTGGAAAGATACCGCCATCAAGCGCACCGGCACCGGCGGCAACCGCAGTTACTACGAGAAACAAGGCATCAGCGTCTTTACCGGCAGCGCCCACTTTCTCAGTCCCAACGAGATTACCGTCAGCCGCCGCCACTTATCAGCGCGCAAATTCCTGATCGCTAGCGGCTCAACCTGGCGCGATGATCACATCCCAGGCCTCGACGAAGTAGCCCATCACACGCCGCAAACTATCCTCTCGCTCAAGCGCCCGCCCAAAACGCTGTTCGTTGTCGGCTCTGGCACAACGGCGATGGAGCTCGCATATTTGTTCTCGACCTTTGGCAGCAAGGTGTATGTCGCCGAAACCGCCGGGCGCATCTTGCCCGAGTTTGATCAAGAAGTTGGCGAGCTGATCGCCGCTGACGCCAAGGCACAGCGCGGCATGAACATTCTCACCCAGACAAAGCTGGTCGCCGTCCAGAAAGACGGCATCGCAAAGCGCGTCACCTACGCTCGTGGCGGCCAGCAGCATTCAGTGCGTGTTGATGAAATCCTCATCGCCGACGACCGCCTACCGACGACCGACATTGGCCTAGAAAATGCGGGCGTGGCATATACCGAACATGGCATTCAAGTCAGCGAAGCGATGCAGACTTCGGCGCGGCACATCTTTGCAGCTGGCAGCGTCGTTGACCTTCAGGCGCAGACACATACCATTCTCAGCCATAGCCGCACCGCTGCACATAACCTACTACACCGTAATTTCATCGCGCTTGACGATACACCGCGCTTGACGATCGCATTCACCGACCCGCAGATCGCCCGGACGGGACTGGACGAGGACGACTGCCTGCGTCGTGACTTGAAGGTAAATGTCGCCCTAGCACCGCTGACCTTGACCGCTCGTAGTAATATCACCGACCGGCGCAGTGGGTTTGTCAAATTGATCAGCGACAAAAAAGGCGTCCTGCTCGGCGCCACTATCGTCGCACCGGGCGCCAGTGACTTGATGACCGGCCTCAGCCTCGCCATCCGTCACGGCCTAACCGCCAAACAACTGATGAGCACACCAAACTGCTTCGTTGCCTGGTCAGAGGCCGTGCGCATTGCGGCGGGGAAATTGGCAGCTGATTAGGCGCTCCCGAGACTTTACGTTTCCATGAAACTTCTGATGGCTACCGCTCGCCATCATCACGACGTGCCTCAAGCGCATCATGGAGACCGTTAAGTATCCAGTGCATTCTGGCAACCATAAATTCGCCGTCTTTACCGCGCATGCCATCTCGCAGTTTCTTTTCGGGAGTATCTTGTGACCAAAACCTTGTTTCTGGCGGAATTGCTAACGGTTGCTTCAGGTCTAGCAGCGAGTCATCCCGCATATCGGGCGGGGTGTGCTGTTCGACCGCCTCTCTTGCTAGTTCCTCAAGCTCCTTTACACACGTGCACCACTGACCGCCCCCCTACATACTACATCTCGTGTGTTTTCTTTTGAGCCCATCTCTCTATTCGTCTTATCCTCCGACTGGTGGTCTACCGGCAACTTATCGGTAGGTTGAGACGCTGAATTAAAGTGCTCTGTCATAATGTCCTAATATAACACGGCCAGATCAAAAAGGCCAGAAACTAGGCCACTGCGGTCAATTTACGTCATAGCTTCACATGTATCAAAAATAAAAACGACCTCAACTCATGAGGCCGAAAAATCAATGAAACGTGGTTGCGGGGGCAGGATTTGAACCTGCGACCTTTTGGTTATGAGCCAAACGAGCTACCAGGCTGCTCTACCCCGCGGCACATTGTCCATCTTAGCAAACACGAATTATTTTTGCAAGTTCTGACTCGTCCGCCGCGCGCCAAAGAGGAAATTAATCCACTGCTGGAAGTTACTGGTCGGTTGTTTTTGCGGCGCATTGTGGGCGGTCGGTTGCTGCTTGGCCACGTCGGTTGATGGCACGATCAGCAATTTTTCGCCGGGCGAGCCGCGGCCCAGGCGCTGGCGCACTGCGAGATCGAGGTATTCGTCACTTTCATAATATTTTGACTCATATGCTAGCAGCTCGGTGCGCAATTTCTCGACCGTCAGCTGGTACTTTTTTTGATCGACCATCTGTTGCAGTTCATAATTGCGCTGCATTGACTCAATCGATCCCCACGCCCAACTCAGCGCGATCAGTGCCGCCGCCGCAACTACAACATTATTCAGCGTCAAATAATCGTGACGCACGTGGTACCAAAATCGTTTGAGTTTCAGTATGTTCATGTTGGTTTTATCAGAAGGTATGGCTATATTATGAGGGGTCGGGTGGGGTTAGTCAAGATGAGTGAATGTTCGTTCACTAGGCTGCTACGGATTCTCGCAGTTGCACCAAACCTGTAGCGCGATTGATATCAAGCTCCTTCGGAGGATCATCGTTCAACGCTTGGACGGCTTCATCTTCGGAGAAACCAACTTCTGGACCAATGAGATAGTCGAGCAACTCGAGGAGCCGCATACTCCCTCCTCGCTTCTGTAGGATAAGGATCACCTCCTCCTGTCTGCGTCTGTGTGGACACTCTTCTGCTTCCAAGTCATTTTCTATACAGCGCCCTGTCTGATTAGCAGTCGTATCTTCCTCTGCTTTTAGAGCTTCCTTCCCGAGCCGTCTCTCGCGCAGATATGGCCCACACCACTTGCATACTGCTATCTCCAGCTCTCCGCTCGCTGACGCCACCGGCTGTTCTTGTCCTGATAGTTGAGTTGGCTGTAAATGCTCCGTCATAATACTTGATTATAGCATGGATGGTTAAAAATTAGGAGGAACCAGCTCGTAGCAATCTGGCGAAATTACCAGTCCATTCCGACCGCCCGCAGTAAACTCAGTGCACCAGTTCCGCAAACTCGGAAGAGTTCACATACTCAAAATCATGTGCCAGATGGTCACTCAGGAGGTTGTTAACATTCAAGGGACGTGGCACCGCAGCACCGAGATATATGGCGGCAATGAGCGCCGTCGATAAGCTGTGGCGAAGATTGAGCACGGCAAGCTTTTCAAAAATATCCACCTGATGCGTTTCGAGGTAGGTTTTGTGTAGCCTAGTCATCGAGCCTTTCGCGAGTTCTGGCTGCGTCACGTCAAGCCCCAGATCCTCGGCCACATCGACGAGGCGCCGGCTGGCTATCGGCGTCAGACGATCGATATCGTACCTTGTGTCAATGACTGCTTGGTTTTGCCGCCGCTCTCTCCACTGGTCGTACAGCCAATCCACCTGTTCCATTGCAATTGGCGACGATCGTTTCAGTACTGACAAATCGGCGCAGAGTTGGTGACCCGCAAAGGTCACGCCGGATAATGTCCGCGAGGAAGCGATATCTGACTCGATCATTTCCAGAAGCCGCGGCACCTCGTCTTCTGATTCCAGATAGACTGACTTGAATCCAAATTCGAGCAGACTTTGATCCTCCAACGAATCAAAAGTTGCAAGGTCAATGATGGCCCACGAGTAGCAAAACGGCTTTGATGCTCCCCGAACCCGGAAATTCTTTGTCCACTCAACATCGAGCGCAGCCACGAGACTTCGTTCTCGACTAAACGGGCGCTCTGGCTCACCAAACGGGCGTTCCGCCCACTGCAAGTTTGTTCTCAGGTGCATCGACTTATGTATTCTCCTAGAGACGATTTTAACTCACATAGATGCTTTTACCAAGGCTCTTAAGAATAGTTACCTGAAGGGATAATATTACGAATCCTGATAGCACAAAACTCCAGTTTAAGGACACCATTTCTTGCACCCAAAGATCCGAGTAGCTATTGCTTTATTTGCACAGCTAGCTTATATTTGCAGTAAATATGAGCTCAGAATTCAAGCCATTGCCGCGTTTCGACCTAGGACAAACACATCCCCTTGGCCCCAATCCGCTGGACGGCTCCAAGAAGGAGAACGCAGCGATGACTAGTGATGCTGCAACAGCAGAGTCATGGATAAGTTATAACTTGCCGCACATCGAAGCCCTCAAAAGCAAGGCCCACGAACCTGGGATTCCTTGGCTTGTTAAGGTTTTTCGAGTATGGCGCGCAAATAGGGCTATCGAAAAACGGAATAAAAAGACCTTTTCCAACATCGGCATAACGGCCGTTCACTTAATGGAATGCGATCGGACGGACGGGAAGCGACTCGTCATCGTCCGAAAGGAGAAAGATGAGGATCCGAGGGTGGTGCTTGAGCCCACTATACCTTATCCAAAGCTTCGCCAAGAAGGTCGGCATAGCAGCCAGCGGCGATGATAAACCTGCTCGACATATTATAATAACTTGCCCCGACCTTCCCCCACCAGTAACTTCACTGGAATATGCCGACTTAGCTACTTCAAAATTCGCGATGCCCAGGAATTATTTCCTCAAAGACTCCTGCGCATCATCAGCGGCGAAGCGGATCGGGTACATACTCGCTTCTGGAAATTCTCTTTTGAGTTCGGCAGTCAAATCCTTGTAGTGCATATCGGGTTTCTGCTTCAACAGCCTAGTTGCAGCCTGAAACAGGCTATCATAAAGCCTATCCTCCTCGTACAACATGTCCTCGATATTCTGCATTACGGTTCTTTCCTCTGCTTTATTTGGATCAGCACCAACATCACCAGCACTAATATGATCTGTCTCTGGAAGCTTCAGATCCTCCATATTATCTCCTGTCTCCGTTCACTTGGATTATATCGTGGTGGGGGTGGCTGGGATCGAACCAGCGACCAACAGGTTATGAGCCCGCTGCTCTAACCGCTGAGCTACACCCCCATGAGCGATATTATACCGTAAAAGCAGCCGGGTGAGAAGTGCCGTCAATTTACCCCACTACCGACCGTCAAGCTGCTCGTGCATTCCTGAGGGCAGTGCGCACCATCCTAATTCCATCCCTATTTGTCTGTTTTTGTTCCTCAGTTAACGGACCCTGTCCTGATGCGTCATGTACTTGTTGCGTGCGTGTATCAAACGCTGCAAGATCACTGCGCCGACGAGGTCGCGGCTTCTCATCCGCAGAGACGTTCTGACCAGACGGCGGTTCAAGCCCAAGTGCCAATCACACTTTATAATATGACCAGCCCATTTCATCGACAAGCTCATCAACCTTCTTCCACTCCTCCGCGGTCAATTCACGGCCCCGCTCACCAGTCTGCGATAGTTCACTCATAACTAGTAAATATCATATTTTGCCCATAAAAGCAATACTACCTCAGCGCCACAACCCCCACTACAAAAAGACTCCCGCATGAGCGAGAGTCTTTGAGGCACCTGTTTGTTTGATACCATTGTACCGGTAACGAGGTGTATAATGCAAGTGCTTATTTCTTCTTTTTGATCGTCAAAAAGCCATTGCGTGGGTTTTCGGTAACGATCCGATCAGCTGGCAAGTCGCATGGCTCGCCCTTGGCGTTCTTTTCAACCTTGGCGAAAAAATAAATCGTCTGCGTTTTGCCACCGCGCAGCGTGACTTCGGTTTTATGCAAGTAGTATGTAATGCCTTTTGAGTTTGTGTGCTTATAAGCCATTCGTATACCTCCTGTTAGTACTATACTATTCTAGATTAGCGCCTCTGTTGACCTCTGTCAAGCCTAAAGCGGTTTCTGACGGTACCGAAGGAGTAATTTCAACACCGCCAAAGCCACCAGTCGAGCAATAATAATCAGCATAATTACCCCTGTTACTACCAATGACCAGCCCGCCAAGTCCGATGACCAGAGTGGCGGCACAAATGTCTGATAATACGGCGCGGTGGCAGGCGGCGTAAATTTGAGGTCAAGCGACGAAGCGGCCGGGTACTTTGCCCATTCATCATTGATACAGCTGACGTAGCGCGGGTCGGCCGTAGCATAAAATCGTCCCCAACCGCCAGCCTGGGCTCGGGCGTCGCAGACTTGGCGGACTTTAGCGACCGTGTCGTTGCTGGATCGAGAAGCCGACTTTGACTCGAACTCTTTCCAGGCTGCCTCGTAAGCCCGCTTGTACGAGTGCTCCAGAGCGATGCGACCTGGGTCGGCGTTCATGTGTGCAACCACGTAGCGCTGCAAGTCATACACCCGCCGCTCCAGCGCCCCCTCGTCGCCCTCCTTGTCAGTGTTAATGACGGCGTCACGGCGCTCGATCATGCCAATATTATTTAGCCTGAGGAATGTCGCGCTGACAAACGACGCCATCACCAGCAAAATGACTAGCTGCCATGTCTTGATTTCTTCTAGCCGCCGGATCGCCCGACGCGTGCCTCGCTTATCTGCCATTCCCCCACCTTTCTCAAGTCCATTATACCAAAGATAGTGGGCGAATGCGACACGGGGCCAGTGTCAGTGGTATAATGACGCTATGAGGATTTATTTTTCGGGAATTGGTGGCGTGGCGATCGGGCCACTGGCAGAAATGGCCATCGGCGCTGGACACGAGGTCTGTGGCTCTGACCGAGCGGCCGGCTTGATGACGGAAGCGCTCAGACAGGATGGAATTACCGTGTCGTTTGACCAGTCAGGCGAGTTTTTACATAGCGAACATCAGCAGTCTCCCTTTGACTGGTTCGTGTATACGGCGGCCCTGCCGGCGGATCATCCAGAGTTGGTACTAGCGAGGCAGCTAGGGATTCGCACCAGCAAGCGTGACGAGCTACTCGCTCAGATTATCACCGACAAGCAGCTCAAGCTCATCGCTGTCACCGGTACGCATGGCAAGACGACGACGACCGGT
This sequence comes from Candidatus Saccharibacteria bacterium oral taxon 488, assembly GCA_010202465.1. NCBI lineage: Bacteria > Candidatus Saccharimonadota > Candidatus Saccharibacteria bacterium oral taxon 488. The sequence goes on from CP047919.1 coordinate 725,563, forward strand.
ATGCTGGTGTGGACGTTGCAGCAGCTTGGCGTGCCGGTGAGCTACTTGGTTGGCTCGACGCTTAGTTTTGGCCCAAGCGGTCGGTTTGATCCGGCCAGTCAGTTTCTGGTGTACGAATGCGATGAATTTGACCGCAATTTCCTCCACTTTTCGCCGTGGCTGAGCCTCATTACCTCAGTTGATTATGACCATCCCGATACCTTTCCGACGCCAGATGATTACCGAGCGGCGTTTCGGCAATTTGGCGAGCAGTCGACGCGGGTGATCACGTGGCGCGAGGACGCTGACGTGTTTACTCCGGCCAATGTTATGGTACTCGAACAAACTGATCCCCAGATAACGCTGGCTGGCGAACACAACCGGCGTAACGGCACGCTGGCAGCACGGGCAGCGATGCTGGTGCGAGAGGCGGCTGCCCTTGAGATTGAGGCTGAGGCGATTATCACGGCGCTCAATACTTTTCCGGGTACGGGCCGGCGCTTCGAGAAGTTGGCTGACAATCTCTACACCGACTATGGTCATCACCCATCGGAGATTGCCGCTACGCTACAGCTGGCGCATGAGCTAAACGACCGCGTGGTGCTCGTCTACCAGCCACACCAAAATATTCGCCAGCACGAGGTTCGTGAGCGCTACACTGATGAGATTTTTACCCATGCCAGCGAGATATATTGGCTGCCGACGTACTTGACCCGCGAAGACCCGAACCTGCCGGTGCTGATGCCGGAGGAATTGACGCGCCAATTGACGACGGACAAGGTACATCTCGCACAGCTGGATGAGGCGTTGTGGCACACGATTGAACAGCAACGAGCGCGCGGTGCGCTGGTACTCGGTATGGGTGCCGGAACAATCGACGGGTGGCTGCGCGAGCAGTTAGGCCGCAGCGCCTGATCACGGTTCGCCTACTCGTCAGACTCACCACCAAGCGCCGCCCGGATATCATCATATGAAAATCCTTGACGCGCTAGATACGCCATGAACTTTTGCTGATCACCAGCGTATTTATAGCGTTTTTTAGCGATAATTTTTCGCAGCTCCTCGTCGTCTGAGCGGATATTTTCGCTGATTAGTTGCTCTATCGTCTCGCGGTCAATTCCCTTTTGCGCTAGTTCCAATTTGAGCCGCCTGACACTCGTGCCTTTTTGCAAGAATCGATGCTCCAGCCAAAAGCGGGCAAACTTCTCATCATCGAGGTACTGTTTCTCGATCAGCCGCGCCAGCACCCGCTCGGTAATTTCCGGCTTCACGCCTGGACGCTCGGTAATTTTGCCAGTCTTTGGCGAGCGTTTCTTAGTCGGCCTGGTTTTACGCCACAGATAATCGCGCATTTCTTTAACCGAGCGCGGCCGCGCCAAGCAATACTCCATGGCGCGGGCGTACAACTTACCAAACTGGCTCTCGTCCTCTAGTGCTGTCAATTCGTCGTCAGTATATTCGCGCCCGACCTTCAGCCCCAGCTCGCCCACCTGAAAGACATCGAGGCTAAAGCGGTATTTGCCGTCAACACTAACATTAACGCGGTTTTTATCGCGAGTTTGGAGAGAGATGTCAGTGATTTTCATGAAGCTATTATACCGCGAAGACGGTGGGCTCGCTACTGGCAGAGGCTACTCGACTACCTCGACAACCTTACCATGCACGCCGTTATAGCAAGCAGCGGCACGCGGCTCAGTGATGACCGGTAGTTGCCCTGGGATAGCGCTCATATTAACGTCGTCCAGCGTACCAGCCTCGACACAACCAAGCGTGATGTGCGGGCGGAACCCATCAACATCCAGCCCTGGGTGAATACCATCCAGTGCCGCGAGTAATTGCTGACGCGCCTCAACCATCCAGGCAGTTTTCTGCGTGCGCAGCTCCACCCAAACACAGTTGCCTGCTTTATCTGGCAAGAAGTTAACTCCATCAAGTGCCAGCCTCCCGAGGACCGGCAGTGCCGCAGCGGCCGCCTTGAGGCGTGGCATATCCTGCTCGGTCACGTTAATCAGTGTCACGTGTGGGATAAACTCACCAAAGTCAAGGTTCATTTTTTCTGACAGCTCTCGAAGATATGCATTCTGCTTATCATCAAAGACGAGGCTGACTGACGCCATATGTTTTTCGACTGGATATGCGGTTTCTGCTGCGCGCATTAGTTTTCTCCTTCTTTTACGTTATCGCGAACCTTCTGAGTAATTTCTGCTAAAACCTCAGGATGTTCTTTCAGATACAATTTTGTCTTGTCGCGGCCCTGGCCAATGGTCTCGCCGTTATACTTGTAAAAGGCACCTGACTTTTCTATGATACCATGTGTAGCTGCCAAATCCAGAATATCACCAGTTTTAGAGATGCCTTCGTTATACATAATATCAAACTCAGCAATGCGGAATGGCGGCGCAATCTTATTTTTCACCACCTTGATCTTAGTGCGGTTACCGAGGATATCATCGCCAACCTTGATCTGCCCGATCCGGCGAATATCCACCCGCTGCGAGGCATAAAACTTCAGCGCGTTACCACCCGTCGTCGTCTCCGGATTACCAAACATCACGCCAATCTTCATGCGAATCTGGTTGATGAAAATCACCGTCGCTTTCGACTTGTTGATGATACCAGTCAATTTGCGCAGCGCCTGGCTCATCAGCCGTGCCTGCAGCCCCATGTGCGAATCACCCATATCGCCGTCAATTTCCGCTTGCGGCGTCAGTGCTGCCACCGAGTCCACCACAATCAGATCCACCGCGTTTGAGCGCACCAATGTTTCGGTAATCTCCAATGCCTGCTCACCGTTGTCTGGCTGCGACACTAGTAGATTTTCGGTGTCCACGCCCAACCGCTTGGCATAGCTCGGGTCAAGCGCATGCTCAGCGTCGATGAACGCTGCCGTGCCGCCCTGCTTTTGGATTTCAGCAATAGCATGTAGCGTCAAGGTTGTTTTACCGCTAGACTCTGGGCCGTAAATCTCAATGATGCGACCCTTTGGATAGCCGCCGCCTAGCGCCAAATCAAGGCTCAACGAACCCGATGGGATCACTTCAACGTCAACTTTGTGCGCCTCGCCGAGTTTCATGATCGAACCATCACCAAACTGCTTGGTGATCTGATCCATGGCCAGGCCCAATGCCTTTAATTTACCATTATCAATCTTTTTTTCTGGCGCCTGAGCCGTGCCAGTTGCGGCGTCTGTTTGGTGTTTATTATCGGTTTTCGCTGCGCTAGCCATACCTCTCCCTCCGTTATCTTATGTTGTATAGTATACCATAAATCAAGCACCTACCACGAGTGGTGAAACTTTGCTATAATGAACACATGAAACGACAAGCAGGCTTTACGGTCATTGAGGTACTGGCAGCGATTATATTTCTCGGCGTGGCCACAGCAGTGGCGTTCACCCAGCTAGTGACAATCCAACGCGAGCACCAAAACGACCGGAAAAAAACCGCCATTAATGCCGTGCATTACAGCCTCGAAGAAGCCTATTACAAACAGCACGGCTCTTATCCAGAAAAAATTACCGACGAGACACTGCCAACCATGGACAAGGAGCTACTCACAGATCCGAATGGTAAAAAGCTGGGCGACAATGGCAGCGCCTATCGCTACGAGCCGACTAATTGCCAAAGCGGTAAGTGCAAATCATATTCGCTCAGAGCCACGCTTGATGGCGAGGCGGATTTCGTCAAAGACAGCCGCCACAAATAGCTAAATTATAGTCAAACTAATCGTAGCAGACGGGCCGACCGTTCTTGAAGGCCTCGATGGCGTTGTTGAGGATGGCCACTTGGTGCTTGGGATTGGCCACGTAGTGAAAAATATAAGTTGTCTCCTCACCCTCAGTACTGAGGCGAATCGTGCCGTAGTTAAAGATCGTCTGGGCGATGCCGGCCTGGAAAAAGCTGGCGTCCTCAATGCTGCCGAGACTCACTGTCTGTTCATGACGAACGAAGAGGCTCTGTTGGATTTCCTGGATGACGCTTTCATTAGTCATGAAAAAGTGATTCTGTAGATACACCCACAGGGTGATCGCACCGCCCAGCACCACCAAGGCAACGAGCAGCAGCGCAATACCCAGCACCGCTCCCGGATTCACCGCCGGAAACAGCGGAATATTAGCGGTCAGCGACGAGAACGAGGCCGCAAATACCAGCAGCACCACGACCAACAGGAGAGTGATGGCTGTAGGAATGACCATGCCGATCGGGTGGCGCTTGATGTCGAGGATGACATACTCGCCCTCGCTGAGATTGAGCTGCGGATAATCACGAACGGACTGGTCGTGGCGCGCCTTGGTCTCTGGGCTGACTGCGGGAACGGTCGGCTCAAGCGGCCGCGCAGCATGAACAACATTTGGTTCGTTAGCGTATTGGGCACGAATCTGTGGATTGAAGTTTTGCCCCTCAATCATCTCTGGCTGGATGGTGACGTGCGAGGTTGGCTGTGGCTCAATCGGTGGCGCGGTCGTCACCGGTGGCGGTGTCACAGCAGCCGGCGGATGATGATACAACGGCCGACCGTCAGAATCATACGCAACCGGCTGGGTATAGTCAGGCTCAGGGTTAGTCTGGTTCGGATTCATTAGTTCTAGTATAGCATATCGGCCGGATTATGCGACGTCACGGGCATGTTTTGTCCGATTGTTATGGCGTGGATTACGCTGCGCCACCCGCCGCAGATCCTCGTGCGCATCAAACTCGTCAATGATCTTATGCCCCAGCATCCGCTCCATCACATCCTCCAGGCTGACGATACCAACCGTCTCGCGAAACTCATTCACCACGATGAACAAGTGATGCCGCACTCGCAAAAACGCCGCCAGCGCGTGCTGCAATGTCTGATCCTCGCGGATATAATACACCTTTTTCTCCATGACCGCTCGCACTCGCCTGCTCGTTGATGAACGATTAATTGTCAGTAGGTCCTGAATGTATAGCATCCCTACCACATGATCAATATCACCCTTCGTCACCGGGAAGCGGCTATGTCCGGTCTTGTGCAGCGCGTCCAGCACCAGGGGGCCTAGTACCTCGTCATGATCCACTGTATCAATCACGCTACACGGCGTCATCACTTCCTTGACCGGCACCGTATCAAACGACAGCACGCCGATGACCATCTTTTTCTCATCCTCGCTAAGCGCCTCACCCGCCTGCTCGACCATGGCGACGAGCTCTTCTTTTGACTCAATATCATAGCCGTCATTGGGCATCGGCGCCACCGAGCGAATCATCGCAAACAACGTCGGAAACTTCTCGATCAGCGCCAAAATTCGCCCCTCATACCGCTCGTAAAGCCGCTGAGAATATTGTTGCCATAATGAAATCCGCGCCACTGCTCCTATCTCCAATGCGATCACTAGCGAGATAATAATACCCAGTAGCCAATGAAACAACTCCACACCGATGACACTGAGTGTCACCAGCAGCACCGCCGCAATCACCCGCTGCAATGAGAAAATATCCCGCATCAGTGCATGTCGCTTTAACAAATGTTGCGCATCCTGATCACCGCGACGTGCTCGCCGCTGCAGCTCGAACTTGCTATGTGACGAGGCCTGCGGATGGACGCCCATGACCATTACGAGCACTATCAGCACCATCACATACAAAATTCCTAGCAAAATATCGCTCATGCTGTTCATTGTATACTTTTTATGCTATAATAGCCAGAGTTAATTTGGAGGAACTATGAACGGAAAAACCTGGGCTATCTTTGCAATCGTTGTCGCGGCTGTCGTCGGTGGTATGATTTATCTGTCAACACAGAATCGCTTGAATGTCAGTGATATCTCGCGCGACGCCGCCCTGCGCGTTATGCCGGCCGAAGCACGCACTGGCGACATCGGTGAGCACACTATCGGCAACACTAATGGCAAAGTTGTGATGATTGAATACGGTGACTACCAGTGCCCGGGCTGCCGCACTGCCGCACCAGAAGCCAAGCGCGTGGCCGAGAAATACAAGGATCACGTCGCGCTGGTCTTTCGTAATTATCCGATCCCGTCGCTCCATCCAAACGCCCGAGCGGCGGCGGCGGTCGCCGAAGCAGCTGGGCTGCAGGGTAAGTTCTGGGAAATGCACGACCTACTCTACACCAACCAAGGTGCGTGGAGTAATGCCCGCGCCAAAGAACGCACCGACGTCTTCAGTGGCTACGCCAAGCAGCTGGGCCTGAATGTCGATAAATTCAATGCTGACCTAGCCTCCGGTGCTGTCACGAAGAAAATTGACTTTGACGTGGCGGTCGGGCGACAGTTACAAATTGATGGCACACCAACCTTTTTCATCAATGGCAACAAGCTTAACCTCGGTGACGCTAGCTCTATCGAAAACGCCGTCAAAGACGCCCTGAAAAAAGCCGGCGTCGCAGTTGATAAAGCAAAAAGCTAACCTCAAGCCAAAACCACTGACCGAAACAAACCCAATGCAAAAATCACCCCGGTGCCTGTGGGGTGATTTTTATGCCGTCCCTTTGTAGGACAGGCGCACTTATTGTGCTATGTATGTTTGCCATTTGGCAGGCACCACATCCACTGCGACCTTTTTGCGCCGACTGGTCGACACAACATTGATTGCTATTGGCATGTGTTTCGTACTCCTTTGTACTAGTGCAGCCTCACGCGCTTCGACCTTTATTGCCCACTTTATGATAAGCAGCGACATGCTTCGGCGCGAGACACATCAGCCATGATAACAAAGACTGATACGAACGTCAAGCCAGGTCTACCCCTGATCTGACCCCTGATACCAGCCTCAAAACAAGCGCAGCCGCTTGGCGAAGATATATACAATGCCGATGAGCAGCACCGTAAACCCGGTAATCACCGGATAGGCCCACGCCTCGCCCTGAAACGGCAAGGTAATATTCATGCCATACATACCATAAAACACATTCGGGATCGCTAGGAGAATGGTGATAGCCGTCAAGACTTTCATCCGCTGGTTGAGGACATTATTGGCGATGGTTGAATAGGCGTTCTGGATGCTGGCGATGGTCTGGCTGCTGGCGGCGACCATGACGAGTAATTGCTTGACGTGCAGTACCAGATCACCCAGCGCCTCGAGGTCACGCATCGTGAACAGGCCGCGGCGATTGAGCGCTAATTGGCCGAGCACGCTCGCTAACCCTCGAGGCTGGAATGAAACTCATTGAGGCTATCTTCAATGGCCACAAACTCGATAAAGTCAGCGTTTTTCACCTCGTGGCGCGACAGCCGGTGTCGGGCCGCAGCGATATTACCAGCAAGGTCATGGATCTGCTGCTCATACGCAGCCACCACACAAGCGATAGTCGCTGCGAGGAGCGCACCAGGCTTGTCGGTCGTGGTCGTGAGAAACGGCTCGGCAGCTTGCGGCGAAAAATTATTGGCAGGATTAATCGTTACAAACTGGGTTTTTGACACCGCAGCCAGTAGCGGCGCAGTCTTTATGGCATTGTCTCGAACGAGCGGCAGCCGCACAAAGACATACTCGATACCACCGCTATATTCCATCCGCGGCAATTCGCGCACATCAGCCGCGTCACGAACAATATTTTCATCAAGGCCGAACTGCTCGGCGAGTTCGCTTGGGTGCAGCGTGCCGCTAACATGTGCCCAGACACCACGATGAAACTGATGCGTTCGCCCTAACGAATCACTCACACATCGCCGCTCAAAGTAGCCCACCGTCATGCAAAAATTATACCCCAGAAAACACCACTCTGGCAATTAGCCGCGCAGTCGCTTTTCCCTGACCGGCATTACCGCAATCATCGCAACAACCATCAGCCCCGAACTGATCAAGAATACTTGATGCAGACCATCGGTAAACGCATGGAGGATGACTTTAGTAAATTCATCCTGCTGCCGGCTGAACTGCTGTTTTGCCTGGGCCTGAGCCGGTGCTGGTAGCCGCGCTGCCGCCTTGGCGATTGTCTCTTTTTGAGCATTCAGCCGCAGCAGCACGTCAGCGTTCAGCTCACCGGACAGCATCTGCTGCGCAGCCGGTGAGCGCTGCAGACTCTGAATATACGGCAGCTGATGCGGATCACCGACATGTGCTAGGATACCAGCGGTTAATACGCCCGATAACACTGCCGCACCAATTGTCGAGCCCAGCCCACGAAATAGCTGCACGCTGGAGGTCGCCGCACCGAGGTCTTTCTGCGTAAACTCATTCTGCACCGCCAAGGTCAAGATTGGCATCGCCGCGCCGAATCCAAGCCCAACAAATACCGCCACGATAGCTTCGTGCCAATATGGCGATTCTGGCTGTAGAATTGTTAGCACGGCGACACCGACCGCCGTTAGCCCAAAACCAGCCACTATCCAGCGTTTATATGCACCGGTTTTAGCAACCAGCCGACCAATAGTTATCGAGCTTGTTATACTACCTGCTACCATCGGTAGCAGCATCAGCCCAGCCTGCGAGGCAGTGGCGCCAAACACCTGCTGATTGAACTGTGTTAGATACAAAATTGCCCCCATAAAGGCCGCGCCAAACAAGCCAGCCGCCGCCATGATCAAACGATATGTCCGATTAGCAAAGAACCGTAGTGGCAGAATCGGCTGTTTGGCTCGCCGCTCAATCACAATAAAGCCCAGCGCCGCCAGTACTGATATCGTCAGCAGCACGCCCTGAATCAGCACTAGGCTGACACCGCGCTCGATTAGTCCCTTAAAGATCATCTCTGTATTGTCTACCGCCAGCACCAGCGTCGCCAGAGCGATGGTGATAAACAGCGCACCGAGGTAATCGGGCTTGTGCATGCGGTCGTGCTTGATCTGCGGGCAGTAGCGAATGATGAGTATGGTAGCGATCACCCCGATCGGCACATTGATCAAGAACGTCCAGCGCCAATCACTGACCATGCCAAATAGCGACACACCATCTGTCAGCCAACCACCGATTAACGGCCCGGCTACTGAACTCATCCCAAAGACTGCACCAAACAGTCCTTGCCATTTACTACGTTCCTTTGGCGGAAAGAGGTCGCCGACAATGGTAAAGGCGTTCGCAGTGATGATACCGCCGCCGATGCCCTGCAGCGCCCGCCACGCAATCAGCCACTCGACTGTCGGCGCCAGGCCGCTCAGTAGCGAGCCGATGGTAAAGATACTCACTCCGGCGAGCAACAGCGGCTTGCGGCCGTACATGTCGCTCAACTTACCAGCCAGCGGCACGGTCACCGTGGTGGTCAACATGTAAGCAGTCACGATGAAGCCAAGCGACGAAAAGCTATTAAATTCCTTGACAATCGCCGCCAGCGCCGTCGAGACAATCGTTTGATCCAGCGCCACCAAAAACAGCGCGCTCATCACCGCGCTCATGACAATTAATTTATTTCTGATTGATAATTCGTGTAGCATTGTTACCTTTCACGTTATTCAAGTATCAGTAGCCCATAAAGTGTAAGAACTCTCCAACTCAACTACTTAGTACGATTTACATCCTGCACCCAAGTGTAATATTTTACACCGGACGGGCGGCGGGTGTCAAGAAATACCAGGCGGACAGAATCCGCCCCAACCCGGCCTCGCTAAAATTCTTACTTAACCAGTCGCAGCCGCTCAACCAGCCAGTCTCTTGGCAGGATCGACAAGAACCAGCCAGCACGCGGGCCGGAATCTTTGCCAATGAGCACACGGTAGATGGTGGTGAATAGTTCCCGCGGCGGCAGCAAACCGCTTTCCTTGTAGGTGTAAATTGCTTGATGAAACCAATTACCATCAGCCTCAGCCGGCGCCCCGGCGATATCGTCAGCTAATCGCCGCAGGTATTCTTTTTGTTCTGGCGAAAACTCATCGGGATGTATCTCATCCGCTAGGCGAAACTTCAATGACTCGGGCGCCCACTGTTCCAGCCACCGACTGACATAGCCTAGTTCCGTGATAATCACTGCCTCTTCCTCATCGACGATACGGGCGTATTCTGGACTGCGCCGCAAAATCTCTACTGTTTTTACCGTGTCGCACAACGCCGCTTGGTATGAAATGACCAGATGCGAGAATGGAATTGAGCTGACCGCTGGATGACTCAGCCCGTCAGTGCACAAGAATAATAGCCGTTCATCGAGCTCATTTTGCGGATGCTGCTTCATCGCCGCGAAGTCGTCAACCAGCCGCACCAGGCTATCGGTCTCATCAAAATACAGACGCTTGGCCGGCGAATACCGGAGCATGAAATAGCGCACCACCTCAGGTGGCAACATATCGACGACATCATGCGCGTTCACGCCGGTGCCTTTGCTGGCGCTCATCTTTTTGGTATCACCGGTGCGATTGATAAAATCATACGGCACCGGTACTGGCGCCTCAATGTCATAAACCTCGCGAGCAATCCGCTTGCCGGTATCATACGAGCCGCCCTTCGTGGCGTGATCACGGCCAAACGGCTCAACATCAACACCGAGCAGCCACCACCGCCCCGGCCAGTCCAGCCGCCAGTCCAGCTTTACCTGCCCGTCATCGTACCGAACCGTGCGCTCCGAGTCATCATGACTACGATAGGTGATCGTTTTAGCATCGCTATCCATACTGATGAACCGACGATTTTTTAGCCGACCATGCTCCATGATTTGAATTGGCGACCACTGATCATCCAGCTGCCGACCCGACACTTCCTGGATGGCCGATTTAGCTTTGTCAATGCGGCTCAGCGAGCGCTCAATGGCCGGCACAAAAAACCCGCTCCGATATTTATCGCTAGCATAGACCACGTCCATGGTGACGCCAATTTTATCGGCGCTCTCTAAAAATGGCTTCAGGCAAAAATCTCCCCACGAATCATACCGATCATCTGGTGATGGCACCGTGCAGAGCGGCATGCCGAGGTACTGCTCGTAACTGGCCGGCAGATTAACCGGCACTTTACGAAAGGCGTCCAGGTTATCCGAAACGTGAACGTGGCGCGCCCGAATGCCAGCTTGTTTTAGCGCCCGCACTACGGCATCAGCGATAACAATTTCACGCAAATGCCCCACATGATACACGCCCGACGGCGATGCACCCGAGGAAACGAGTACTTCTTTATCTACACTTCGAAACTGATCTACGATATCATCAAGCCACTTCATATGTGTTATTATACACCATGAAAATATTACTCTGCGCATTAGCCCAACCATTCGCCTTATGAATATTCAAAAAGCAATTATCTTATTCGAGAAGATCCGCGACTTGCCATACGGAACAAGTGGTAATAGTGGGATGTGGTCCTGCTACCAAAAATGTGTGTATTTACAGCGAGAATTACAAAAAGTTGACATAGCAAGCCAGTTGTTGATTGGCGTATTTAATTGGCAGGATTTACCAATACCTGATCGTATTCTTAAACTACGTCAATGTCGAAACGAGCGACACATTATGCTTCGTGTATTTATTGATGGATCAGTCTGTAATATTGATCCATCAATTGATAACAAACTCGTATCAATTTTACCAATAGCTCAATGGGATGGAATTTCGAGTACGATAACCATGGCACCGCTCAAGCATCTGCGAATCTACCAACCACATTCCCTACATGAGCGTATTTCGTCGCGATTGCGACATCAATTCTTTGGTTGTAATCCTGAGAAGTTTTACACCGAACTCGATGCGTGGCTAGCAGCACATAGAATTAAGTCTGGATTAACAGGACAAGAGCAGGAGCGGTAGCTATCCTACCATCCACCCTCAAACTACCTAACTCGATTATTCCCACCGAAATAGCTTGATCGCCGCAATGTAAACAACGAGAATCCACGCAGTTACGGCACCAAGTTGCGGTAGGACCTCGATCAAACTGGCGTGCTCAGTCATGATCAAGCGAAATCCTTCCGTAATCGGGGTCATCGGGATGAACTGAGAAGCACCGCGTAACCATTCTGGGAACATGTAGAGCGGGAAAAATGCACCAGACAAGAACATCATCGGGAAGGACACGAGGTTGGTTAACGGTGCCGACTGGTTTTCATTCTTTGCCCAGCCACCAATTAATAGACCTAGGCCCACCATCATAAAGGCCGCCAGCACCGCCATGAGAACGAAGAGCCCCCAATCGCCACGCATATTAAATTGGAATACGAATGTACCGACAATCACCATCATGACGAGGCTCAACAGCGAGATGATGACATAATGAATCGCCATCGAGATAATCAGCTGACCCGAGGTAAATGGTGCCGCCCGTAGCCGACGGTACGAGCCGCGCTGCTTTTCAGCCGGCATTTGATTAGCCAGGCCAAAGATACCCATGCTCATCAAGCTAAAGGCAAGCAGACCAGTGAAGGTATAGTCAAACGACTTCAACTGCTCATCGCCAACTGCTTTACCGGCGGCTTTAATTGGTGCTTCCGGCTGGCCCAGGTGCTTATTGATCTCATTAGCAACCTGACCCATCACTGCCGTCAGCGCACTACCAGTCTGCTCCGATCCCTTGCCGTACAGCACATTGATCGTACCGGCTGGCTTGGCATTATTGCCCTCTCCCTTTACTTCGCCAAAACCACTCGGTAGTTCAATGATGCCGTTCAGCTCCGAGCGCTTGAGCTTCTCACGGGCATCGTCCATATCCTTGACATCTTTGATCTTGAGAACCGAATCTTTAGCGTTTCCCTTGGCGCTATCGACAAAATTTTTCGCAAATTCTGTTTGTGAATTATTGATAATCGCCACATTAAAGCTGGTTGATTGATCCTTAAAGATTGAGCCAAATATAAACAAGAATAGCAACGGAAACAAGAAGGTAAAGAACAGCGACATTTTATCGCGGATGAAACGTTTTTGCTGAGCGCGTACTTGCCCGAATACACCAGTCCAATATTTTTTCATACTAATCCCGAATAGCCTTTCCTGTTAAGTCAATAAATACGTCCTCTAGGTTCGCTTGCTCGACAACTTGCTTTTTCTTGAAACCGCGCGCCAGTAGTTGCTGGATCAGATTATGCGGCGTATCAATGGTGATGATTTTACCATTATCCATAATCGCCAAGCGGTCGCACAGCAGTTCAGCCTCGTCCATATAATGCGTCGTCAGCACGATGGTAATGCCTTCGTCGCGGATTTCTTTGATCAAATCCCAGAGATTGCGGCGCGCCTGCGGGTCCAGCCCAGTCGTCGGCTCATCGAGGAACAGCACTGTCGGATTGTTGACCAGCGTCGAAGCGATGGCGAAGCGCTGCTTTTGCCCGCCTGAGAGCTGCTCGACATAGCTTTTGGCTTTATCGGTCAATTGCACCTTGGCCAGCAGCGCGTCGGCGTCGACCGTTTGTCCGTACAGGCTGGCAAACATTTTCAATTGTTCACGCAAGGTCAGCTTGTCGTAAAACGTTGTCGATTGTAGCTGGATGCCGATGATGGTTTTAATGTGCTTCGGCTGCTTGGCAACATCAATTCCGTCGATAGTCGCCGTACCGCCGTCAATCGGCCGGAGCGCCTCCAGCATCTCTAGCGTCGTCGTCTTGCCGGCGCCATTCGGCCCGAGGATGCCAAAGATCTCGCCTTTCTGGACCTCAAACGACACGCTATCGACGACATTCTTGCCATCGTAAGTCTTGACGAGTTGGTCAACTGTTATGATTGGTTCGGGTTGAGCCATACAAACTCCTTTCCGTGCTCTGTTTTAGCACCGCATACCTTAGCGATAGAATGACTCCCCGCCAGCCTATCTTTAGTTAGTCATTATAGCACTCTGCGTGGGGTATGCAACCCGAGAGGGCTAGCCAAACCGACACGATGCCATTATACTAACCATATGCCAAAGAAGCCCCAGCTCTCCATCACGCGGCCGCGCAGTCGCCTCAAGAAACGGTATGTGTTCGCGTTGGTGCTAGTACCGCTGACGGCTGTTTGTATCAGCCTCGGCGCGCTGTATTGGCCAAAAATTACTCATAAACTTCACTCGCTGAGGGTGGCCGGCAGTATTGATTCATCACGCGGCGAGGCGACATTCCCGCAAATTGATACCACAAATTTACATATGACTCGGCAAAAAATTATTAGCCTCGCCAAAACCGAATTCGAAGCACAATCCGCCGGCACCAAGTTCAGCCAAGGCGTCCGTGAAGCGTGGTGCGCCGATTTTGTGAGCTGGATCATGCAGCAGGCGGGCGCGCCGCTGAAAAATCCACATACTGGCGGCTGGCGCATCCCGGGAACGTTTACCTTACGCGAATATTACGAAGCGGCCGGTCGCTTCAAACCTGCTAATTCCGGCTATCAACCGCGTGCTGGTGACGTGGCAATTTACCGCAATTCACCGGTGTTTGGCGACCATACGAATATCGTCCTCAAAAATAACGACGGCGTTCTAACCACTGTTGGCGGTAACGAGATGAACCGCATCCGCGTGTTCGTCAACCGCGATAAGCGCTACGATGGACTGCTGGGGTATGGCGTGCTAGCAGAGTAAGCCTCGCCCGTCTGATGCGGGATCGCCGCTGCCTAACCGAGTAGCCGCATTACGCCGCGTGACTTGCCGCTAGCAAAAACGCCACCAGTGCGTCGGGCTGCTGCTCGGCCAGCCACGTTACGGAGTCAACGATAGCGTCCTTGTTTGTGCCACCATTTTTGAGCTCCTCAAGGAGGCGCTTGACTGTCCGCTGCGTCTGGCCATCATACCGATTGAGGCGCATTGCCTGAGTGACTTGCTTGACCTGCTCGTCGCTGAGAGCAACGTAAGGCGAGACCACTTCGTGCGCATGCTTGGGACTGCGCTTGGCGGCTTCGGCTTTGCGTTGGAGGTTTTCCAGGCCTTCAATGGTTGCCCGCATCAAGGCCTCGGCTTCGTCCATGCCGCGTTGATAGGCCTGGGTGAATTCCTCAGAATTATCCCCGCCCTCGGAAACGATCGCCGGCAAAAACTCGATCCGCATCACTCGGTGCATATAGGCATCGCCCATTTCCTCACCGGTCGCCATCACCTCACTCCACCAGGCAACGAACCGCGAATTCTCAGGATCGTGCAGCTCGCGCATAGCCGGTAGCTGCGCTAATTTATCCTTAAAAAAGTGAATCAGTTTCTTGATGTCCATGTCGCTTTATTATACCCGAAAATAACGGCAAGCACAAGCGCTATCCCGCCCGAGGAATCTTTAACGCCGCTTCAAAAAATAATAGCCAATCGCCAGCGCCGCTAGCGCGCTACCGCCAATAACCACCCAAAAGGTCACCGGGCTCTCCGCGGCCGGCAAGGGCACATTCATGCCATACAGCCCGGCCACCATGGTTGGAATAGTCAGCGCCACCGTGATCACTGTCAGCAACCGAATCGTCTCATTCAGTCGGGTATCCATCACCGCCCGGTAGCTATCACGCACATTGGTGATGGTTCGCAGCAGCGATTTACAACGGCTAATCACCTGCTCGAGGTCGATGGAAATATCTTCGACGTCATCCTTGTCGTCGTCCTTGAGTCGCAAGCTGCGATTGGCGATCAACCGCTCAATCGCCCAGTTCATCGGCAGCAAGGCATCCAGGTAGTCATTTAACTTGCGCTCATACTCGGTCAAGGTGACGATATCGCGCGCCCGCAAGGTGTGAATATCGTCAGTCGCCGCCCGCATCTGACGATTGATCGTCGCCACCCGCCGCTGGTATTGACTTGATACCGCCTCGATCATCGCCACCACCAGTTCAATCCGCCGCGACGTCCGCACCCGTGTCTTATCGATAAACGGCTGCCACAGCCGACCCAAGCTATCGCGCGACAATGTCACCACATACTCTTTGTGAATGCCAAACAAAATTGGCGTGGTAAAATCATTAAAATCATCATCCGTATCCGGTAGCCGGGCGATTAAGTACGTCCACTCATCGTCAAACTCAATACGCGGTACCTCGTGCGGGTCGAGTGCGTCACTAATCATATCCTCATCCATCCCCAGCGTCAGCAGCTCGGACACCTCCTCTTCGGTTGGCCGCTCGCAGCGCAGCCAGCTGCCGCTACGCAGTGTCTGAATCGGTGCGATCGCCTCGCCTGTTGAATGCAGGTATTCTATCATGTATTCAGTATAGCCTATTTGAGATATTTTGGTACCGGTTAGATGACAATAATCTTGCGGGGACCGTCATCAAAAACCACCAGCCGAGCTGCTATCCGACTGGTGGTTTTGAGTGTTTATTTATATGAGAGCTAACTCTTGATGCGCGTACCAGCAGCACCGTTGATAGCGTCAGCAGTTTTTTCCAGCGAGGTAATGATCGCCGTACGCCCCGAAGCGCCGGCCACAAAACTCAGTGCCGCTTGGATTTTCGGTAGCATTGAACCAGCCGCAAATTGCCCAGCATCAATATGCTGCTGCAGCTCCTCGGCTGATACTTCACCAAGCGCCTGCTCCGTTGGCTGACCAAAATTGACCTTAGCTGCGTCAACCGACGTCAGGATTAGCAGTGTGTCCGCTCCGAGTGTGTCCGCCAGCTTGGCAGCTCCAAAATCCTTGTCGATCACCGCCGCTACACCGCTCAATTGGCCCGATGCATCACGCAGCACCGGAATACCGCCGCCGCCAGTCGAGACCACCAGTACGCCGGCGTCAACCAGCGCCTTGATGACGGGAGCCTCAACAATTTCCTGAGGCTTTGGTGATGGCACAACGCGCCGCCAGCCACGACCCGAGTCCTCGCGCACCGTATAACCGCGCTCGGCCTGTACCTTCTTGGCCTCTTCTTCTGAGTAGAATGGCCCGATCGGCTTGGTCGGATTTTGAAATGCCGGATCAGCCTGATCAACCACCGTCTGGGTAACGATGCTCACTGCATACTTATCATGCACACCGCGAGTTGCCAGTGCATCGTGGATCGCTTGCTGCAGCCAAAAACCAATGAGGCCCTGGCTCATCGCACCAGAATCCTCCAACGGTAAGCTCGGCACCGCCTCAGTGTTAATTGCTTCCTCGTGTAGGACAATGTTGCCGACCTGCGGGCCATTGCCGTGGACAATGGCTACGCGGTGGCCAGCTTGAATCAGCGGCAGGAGCTGGGCGATTGTCTCGTCAGCCACTCGCTGCTGTGCTTGGGACGAGGCCTCGCCCTGCTTTTGCAGGGCGTTACCTCCCAGTGCGACGACAATGGTTCGCTGCTGATTCATTAGGCGATGGCTCCGTATACCATGATAGCTACGAGGCTAATTATCGCAAAGACCACCATGATTGGCATTGAGCGCTTCAACCATGCACGGTACGACACGCCGGCTAGGGCCAGACCGCCCATCAACGAAGCGATGGTTGGGGCCATCATATTCAACAGACCCGATGCTGTTGCAAATGCGACAACGATGATCTCCTTGCTGGAGCCGACTAGGTCAGCCACCGGCGCGATAACTGGCATAGTCGCTGCCGCTAGACCTGATGACGACGGAATGATAAAGCTCATCGGCAAGTAGAAGATGTAGGCGAGAACACCGACGAAACTACCCGCGCCCTTCAGTGCAGATTCACCCCAGCTAATGATCGTGTCTTGGATCGCACCATTCTGCATCACCACGCCGACACCGGCTGCCACCGCAATGATCAGTGCCACACTCAGTAGATCGGCTGTACCTTTGAGGAAGGTGTCAACAACGAAGACTTCTTCTTTCTTGAATTGGCGATAATAGATCGCTGCGATGACTAAGGTTGACAACAGGAACAGGGTCGAGATTTCGTTGAAGTACCACTCACCAAATGGCAAGACATGATCAAGACCCAAGATAGCACCAACGACCGGTAGCTCTGCAAACCATTTATGGATATCGGCGAACAGCGTGATCCCCCAGTTGCCCCACGGGATCAGCGAGATGATCATCAATAGGAAGGTGACGCCAAAGACCGCCATCACTGCTTTACGCGGACCGGTAAACTCTGGCACGTTGCTCATATCAAGTGCGGTGGTGGCTGGCTTATACCGAACATCGTCTTTATACTTACCAGCTTTTACCTTTGAGGCATATCGCATAGTGAACACGATAGCCGCGACCAAACAGAGCAGCAAAATTATTGATTGGAGGCCCAACACATTACCGAGCGGCACGTCAGCCGACTTGGCAGCAATACCAGTCGAAAATGGATTCAAGGTCGAGCCAAGCACACCAACACCACCACCGAGCACGATCACCATCACCGCGGTCATAGCGTTGTAGCCAGCCGCCATCATGATCGGCACCACCAGCGCATAAAAGGCCACCGCCTCTTCCTGCATGCCGTAGGTGGTACCACCGATAGCGAAGAACGTCATGAGAATTGGGATAAGCCATTTCTCCTTGCCCTTCATCTTGCGTAGCATGGCACCGAGCGTCGCATCCAGCGCACCAGTTTTCATCGTCACCCCGAGGAAGCCGCCGAGGATCAACACAAAGACGATGACGTCGAGCTTCTCACTCATGCCCTTGATCGGCGCAAGTGCTGCATCCCACAAACCCTGGCGGGAGTCGGTGGTTGTCTCGGTGCCGTCATCGGCTTTTTTAGTAGTGACTTTATCAGTCTGTTTATACGTACCAGCGATGCGCACTGTCTTTTCCGCATCATTTGGATCTGGTTTTGTGTTGTACACACCAGACGGGATAATCCACGTCAGGACTGCCATCAAGGCAATCACCACAAACAGCACGGTAAAGGCTGAGGGCGAGCGCAGCTTTTTCTTAATTTTTTTCATTTTTTCTACCATGTCCGGAGCCTCCTTTACTCCTGTATTACGACATCTACAGCGTCAAAGCGATAACCGCCTTGATGGTATGCATACGATTTTCCGCCTGGTCAAAGACAATCGAATTTGGTGAGCGGAAGACGCCATCCGTCACCTCCATTGACTCCAGTCCGAAGTCGTCCCTGATGTGCTGACCGGTCGTGGTCAATGCATCATGAAAGGCCGGCAGGCAGTGCATGAACTTGACCTCAGGATTGCCGGTGAGGTTCAGCATGTCACGATTAACCTGGAAGTGACGCAGCTGATTGATGCGCTCAGCGAACTTATCCTCTTCGCCCATCGACACCCAAACATCGGTGTAAATGACATCGGCACCGCGCAGGGCTTCCTCAAAATTATCAGTGATAGTAATCCGCCCGTGGTTCTGGTGCGCCAGCTCATGCGCGTGATGGACGAGGCCCTCCTCGGGGAACAACTCACGCGGTGCCAAGATCCGAAAGTCCAGCCCCATGATGGCCGAGCCGAGCAGCAAACTATTAGCCATGTTGTTGCGGCCATCGCCGACAAACACCAGCTTGACGCCGTGCAGCCGACCGAGGTGCTCCTCGATAGTCATAAAGTCGGCTAGAATCTGCGTTGGATGGAACTTATCAGTCAATCCATTCCATACTGGCACGCCGGCGTGCTTCGCTAGATCCTCCACAGTCTTGTGTGCAAAACCGCGAAACTCAATACCGTCAAACATTCGGCCCAGCACCTTGGCGGTGTCCTCGACCGTCTCTTTCTTGCCAAGCTGAATATCGTCCTTGCCAAGATATTCCGGCGCGATACCGAGGTCGTTAGCCGCCACCGTAAAGGCGCAGCGCGTCCTGGTCGAGGTCTTCTCAAACAATAACGCAATATTCTTGCCCTCATGAATCCGATGCGGCGTACCAGCATACTTCATCCGCTTATACTCATTTGCCGTCGTTAGTAGCAACCGAATGTCACCCGCGGTAAAATCACCCAGCGTCAAAAATGATCGCCCTTTCAAACTTTGTGCCATTATACATCCTCCCGTACTAGCGGCATGCTCATACAGCGTGGGCCACCACGGCCGCGGCCAAGCTCAGCACCGCTGACTTCTATAACTTCAACGCCGTGCTCGCGCAGTTTTTGGTTGGTGACGTAGTTGCGGTCATACGTCACCACTACGCCCGGCGCAATTGCCAAGGTGTTTGAGCCGTCGTTCCACTGCTCACGGGCTGCTGCGATCGGATCACCGCCGCCACATTCGATCAAGGTAACGCTCGGCAGCCCCAAGGCCACCCGCAAGACATGCTCGAGATCCGTCTCGTGCGTAATGCGCGGGAACGGTTGGCCCTCAACCTTTTCCAATACGAAACAATTCATCTTGCCGCCGCGGTCGCGGATTTCTGGATGAATAGTAAACTTGTCCCGATCAATCATGGTAAACACCGTGTCCAGGTGCATGAAAGCGTGTGACTTTGGAATCTCCATGGCAACGACTTTCTTAAAGCCAGAGCCAGCAAACAGCTTGGTTGCCATCTTTTCAATCGCCTCAGCCGTGGTGCGCTCCGATACGCCGATGGCCATCACTTCACTGCTCAACACTAGCTCATCGCCACCTTCGATCGAGAATTTTTCATGGCGATCATACCACACCGGCACATTCTTATTAGCAAACCGTGGATGATGATCAATGATGTAGCGCATGAATAGCGACTCACGACGACGCGCCGGCCAGTGCATCTTGTTGATCGTCAGACCATGACCAATGGTTGCAGCCGGGTCACGCGTAAAGTACAGGTTTGGCATCGGATCGAGATAGAATGGATAATGATTTTTCTCAATCATATTATGCAATTGCTGGTGCTGGTCTGGCGGCAGCGTGATCTCATCCTTGCGCACACCAGCCATAATTTTACGCACCATCGCGTTCGTCGGTAGATCCAGCAGGAACTGGCGCAGCACCCTGGTGACGCGGCGTGACCCTTGCTTCGAATTTGCCAACATTTCATCAACAAACTGCTCACGTAGTTGATCAGTATATAGCGCTTCGGTCACCAGCTGATCGAGATACAACACCTCGACACCGTGATCACGCAGCACCCCAGCAAACGCATCATGCTCCTTTTGGGCGACCTGCAAATACGGAATGTCGTCAAACAGCAGATCAGTCAAGTAGTCTGGTGTTAAGTTTTCTAATTCTTCGCCCGGACGATGCAACAGCACCGCCTTGAGTCGGCCAATTTCTGATGTAATATGTAATGGATCCATACCCCCATCCCCTTTTTGTTTATGGTTATACTAACAATATAGCATATACGCCCGAGAACACAAGTGTCGCTTAGCGAGCCGCGTGAATTACCGCCTACAAGGCCAAACTGCATCAATAATCGTATACGGCAAACGCCGGTATCGCCACCAGCTAACTAATGTCACCCCAAGCCAGCCAATGACAACAGGCATGCCGGCTCTAGGCCCCAGCATAATGCCATACATGAACAAGCCAATATACCCCAATCGCAGCAGATACATTGTCAATCGATGAGGCCAAGAACGTTCACGATCATCCAATGATATTCCCGTCATCCAGCCGCCAATCGTTTGCCCACCCGTCATGAGCGGCATGATCAGCTGGACTACTAACTCACCACCAGCGAGAATACCATATGACAGTCCCGCAACAGTATTTCCCGCTAAACCCGGCATCGTGATATACAATATAATACCGATACACGTCCTCACTACAAGCACCACAACCACATCAAGTATAAACGCCACTAATCGCCGCACTAGGCCCGGCTGTGTTGTCACGGTCTCGCCATGCTTTACATTGCGCAGATCTGGCAGCAACCGACCACACCAATAGCCGACCAAAGCGCCTCCGGTATTGAGCAACAAGTCATCAACATCAAACAGCCTATAACTACATGGATACAAGCCAAACGCACCCGTTAGCTGGGTCACTTCAATCGTTAGTGATAGAACGAGTCCTAATAGTACAACCATGTACCAGCGTACAGGGTACATCACTCGTAAAAACATACCGAACGGCATAAAAAAGACTATATTCATCACTACCTGTAGAACAGCCCGCAACCCCTCAGTCTGTATGTCCATAATTGATGCGAGCGGATGTAGCTGTGGTGAGACTGCATGATGCGCACAGAACCATGCTGGATTATCCGGCATCGGATAGAGCGTAAACGCCACGAGTCCCAGTGCATACAATACAACCAGATACACCATGACCATCCTGCCGACTACTAGCCGTCGTAATCGCATATACTGTACAACGAGCAGCGGAAATGTCAAGAGCAGTGCAGCAAATGGCCAGATTGATATCGCCAGCTGAAATGACGAGGAGAATGTAGTAAAAAATGCCATCATAGCCTTAATTATTATGCAGGAAAAATTAGCTATCGTCAAATATGCCTCATTCTCGAATGATCGCCAAGGATGCCTCGACTATCAGCCGAGCCAGATGGTACTTCAGCCATTCATCAACCGCCCGTGCGGCGCCTGGCAAGGCTTCATTAGCGTAATCATCAACAATGATGGTTGCCGTTTCCTGAAACTTGCCGTCGCACAGGCGAAATGAATCGGCAATTGACTCATAAAAATCGCCGTCAAAAAATGCAAAGATGATACTTTCCGGCACGTCGTCAGGAGTAAAATCAGCAAACCAACCTTTGTGAATAGTTGGTATTTTCAAGCCAGCCTTTTTGAAATTCTGGATGAAGGTTTTACGCGGCGCCAAGAGCTCACCCGCCTTGAACTGCTCGCCGGCAGCACTGGCGTCTGCTTGGGTTTTTTCTGGCAAGCCCATAAACGAATCGTAAACATGAAACTCACCGGTAAAATCATAGGCGTCCAGCAGTCGCCGAATGAACAAACTCGTCGTGCCGACATAACAGCCAAACTCCACAATGTTGCCTGCCGCGCCGCTTTGCAGCACCTTTTCCAATTCTCGCAGCAAGACGCCGAGTTCCTTGGCGTCAACTTGATCGGAAATGATGGGATATTTGGCAAGGAGGTGGTCGGCTATGTTCATAACGGTTATTATAAATAGCCTATGGGCCATCGGCAAATAATGTTGCTCTTGTATGTTGATAACTCCATACAGTAAACTCTCAATTAGAGATCATGAATGTATATGAAATTATCAAAACATTTTTACCAAAACAATTAGACATAAAGCACCTCGAGCTCCCGCGACCCGCCCTACAAAAGTCAAACCTAATTGTATACGGCGAAATTCATGGCATCAAAGAAAATGCCGATGTCGTCTATAACTTGGTTAAAAAACTTGACATACAACGATTGGCTATTGAGGCCAGCCCCACTGTACTTAACTTCATCAATTCAGTAAAAACCAGTCCTTATGATTTTTCCCTGATTGATGAAGACCTTTTTGACTCAAGCATTCTATCTCTTGAGATGATAAAAACGATAGCAATTCTATTACAGCAAGGCCAGCTTAAGGAGTTAGTTTTTATTGATACATTCTTTGACGATTTAGACAAGGATACCGTCATACCACCAAGCCCACAGGAACGAGAAGAACAACTAGCTAAAAATATCCTCGGAATTGACGACTCTCTACCAACATTATGTATTATGGGACAATGGCATACGCAGCCCAAAGTTGTTACAGATGGCGGAACACGACATGAATCAGCATTATATCGCCTGAGAAAAACAAAACCAAATGTACCGTTTATTCACAATATCTATCGACAAGGACAACTATTTAATGATGGAAAAATAATTGAATTACCAGACAACCCAGCAGTGTCGTCTTGTTACGAGATTGTCCAGAAAACCGATATTGATTTTGACCTTCACGTACCCGAAGCGACAAAAATATCACTATGCTAAAATTATAGTATGAAAATATCTAGCCCTGCGTTCGCCGAAAACGCTAAAATACCAAAAATTTACTCCAAGCTCGGTGGCAACCAACGACCGCCGCTCGAGATCGACGACGTGCCAGTAGATGCTAAAAGTCTGGCAATCGTCTGCCACGACCCTGATGCGCCTGGGCGGGATGGATTCTATCATTGGACGGTTTGGAATTTGCCGAGCAAGACCACTGAAATCACTGGCGAATCGCTACCCCTAGGCGCTGTCGAAGGCGTTACCAGCTGGGGTCGTCCTGGCTGGAACGGGCCGCAACCGCCGTTTGGCACGCACCGCTATCAATTTTACGTGTATGCGCTGAACACGACACTGGACTTGCCAGGCACTACCAAGCCCAAAGAACTCATCACTGCTCTCACGCCGCACATCATTGACCAGACCGTGTTGACTGGAAAGTTTGGCGTGTTTGATATTTTCCGGCACGGCTAGCCGAGCCCACCAATTAACCAATAGCCAGACCCGTGAATCTTCCAGTCGCCATCTTTCCTCTCGAGTCATTTTTTAGTATACTATCTCCAGCGTCGGGGTGTGGCGCAGCTCGGTAGCGCGCACCGTTCGGGACGGTGAGGTCGTCCGTTCAAATCGGATCACCCCGACCATGAAATTATTTGAAGCGTATGTTCATCACCTAGAACCTCTGGCGATCACAAAAGCAAAGGAGGCTATATGCAGCGACGAGTTAACGTACGCGGAATTATTATCAACGATCAGGGCGAGCTATTTTGCCAAAAATTGACCGCCAATAACGGCGCGGGGCGAGAGTTTTGGTGTGCACCGGGCGGCGGTTTGGAGATGGGTGAAAGTTTACTGGACGGTTTACGCCGAGAGATGATCGAGGAAACTGGCATCAAACCAACCATTGGCAAGCTATTATTCATCCAACAATTTACCGACACCAACCCCTCGTCTAAACACGGCATGACCGAGCAACTTGAGTTTTTCTTTTCCGTCACCAACTGGCAAGATTACCAGCATATCGACCTGGAGCAAACATCGCACGGCGTCGAGGAAGTAGCAGAGTGCGGCTTTGTCGATTCAAAAACCACACGGATTTTACCGAGTTACCTAACAGAGGTTGACCTAAACTGGCTGGTTAATGAATCGACTGATGTTCAGATAATGAGTGAATTGTAACAATCCCACCGAGACTATTTACCAAAGATTTTACTATAGTCAGTTTTCGGATAATCTATCGTGCTTAACGTACCATTTTTAGCTAACACCCCAATAATTTGCTACATATAGTCACGCCGTAGGGTGGTTATTGCATGAACAGCCGCCTCCTTAAGTGCGGGTGAATTTTCACTCGCAGATACCACTTCTCGGTAACTGCCCAGACATTTTTCTAATAGCTTCCACCTATCGGCTGGAGACTGGTTGAGCTGATTCGCCAAAACTGATATAGCGTCAATAAGTAACGACCGGAGGTCACCTTGAACTGATCTATTGATATATCCTTGCGCACGAAGAATATCCTCACCGCGATCAACTTGCTCAACATAACCACGAAAACTCCTCGCATATTCAAAGTCAATATAGCGAGTCGCTGAATTATCACCATCAGAACCCGACAGCCGGACAAGATTACGCATAAAGGCATCCTCGTGAGCAATATGCATTTTATGCAACGCAGATAATGCCAAAAGAGCATCCATTAAATGCTGTTTAAATTCTCTGAGCTCATTTCACGCCATGCAAGACCCTCAAAGTTGACCGCTTTTCCATTGAATTGAGTCATAATCCATGCCAAACGGTCCTTGGAACCACTGGGCTTCCCTGTTATCATAAGTGCTTGAACTGAGAAGGGGGCCAGCCCCTGCGTACCAACATACTGGGTCATGGCGACCTCGGCAAGAGCGGTTGTCAGCGGAAGCCGCTTAATAGCAAACTCTTCCTTGGAGCCACTAACTGTTTTCACATCTACGGTAAATGCTCCGTTGCGAGACGAGCCTTCACGTGATAAATCTCTGTGTGGCTCAGCTGTAGTGACAGGGGGAAAGTTCGGTGTAACATACAGCAATGGTTTATTGTCTAAATCAAGCTCTGGATAAAACTCCCTGGACATATGATCAACTTGCTCTGACATGTCAGGCAAAAACGGCCTTCTAGTTGTCTCAACCAAAAGGCGACATGCTGCTCCACGCTCGGTATCCATATTTGTGTTATAACATAAAATTATTATTTTGAAAATAGCTATATCGTACTACCGCATAGCCCGAATCATCTGTCTCAGCTGCTCAACCGCCCGAGCGCGGCGTTCTTTTGTCCAATAGGTATCAGGTGTAGCCTTTTCGCCGTCAGCGGTAGTCTCCTGGAGGAAATGACCAACGACACGGCCGTCCTTCAGCACCGTCACGTCAGGAACATACACTCGCGGTTGTCCGTTCTCATCGGTGCGAAGATGAGGCTTTAACTTCTCAACTAATTTTTTGTAGGTATCATCATTGGTTTCGCGGGCATGGCGAATGTCGAGATAGTAAATCTTGTCCAGCCCTTCGGCTTTGGCGGCTTCATCGACGATTGGCGCTAGCTGCTGACACCACGGACACTGCTGAAAGCCAAGGAAAATCAAGCCGCTGCCTGATTCAAATTTCTCCAAAACCTCACCAGCCGAAGCAAAGACGAAGCGGTTGTCATTCGCCACGCGAGAATACGCAGCCTTAAAGCGAGCGGCGTCTGACGGCTGCGGTGACGCTGGCGCGTGCGAGCGTGACCAGATATACCAACCGCATATGACGATGGCAATGATACCAACAAAACCGATGGCCAAACACAGCCATGTATTCTGGTTTGTGGCTAATTTGGCATGTTTCATCCGGACCTCCTGTTAGTTACCCTTGACGCCAAAAAACTTCCGCGCCCGCTCAGTCACCGGATGATCCATCACCTGCTCTGGCGGACCATTTTCGATGATCTCGCCCTTGTCCAGGAAAATCATCCGCGTAGCTACTTCGCGTGCAAATTTCATTTCGTGCGTGACGATAACCATGGTCATACCTTTGGCGGCCACCTCACGAATCACGTCCAACACTTCGCCGATCATCTCGGGATCAAGTGCCGAGGTTGGCTCGTCAAACAACATGATGTCCGGCTCCATGGCTAGGGCTCTAGCGATGGCGACACGCTGCTTTTGCCCGCCCGAGAGCTGCGAAGGAAAGGCCCCGGCTTTGTCCGCCAGCCCCACGTCCGCGAGCAATTTCTTTGCCAGGTGAGTCGCCGCCCGATCAGACAGTTTGCGTAATTTCCGCGGCGCCAGTTTGATGTTATCCAGCACGCTCAAGTTCGGAAACAGATTGAATGATTGAAACACCATGCCAACTTTTTGGCGCAGGGTGTTAAGGTCGACTTTTGGTGCTGTCGTTTCCACGCCGTCGATGATAATGCGCCCGCCCGTCGGCGTCTCCAACAAATTCAAGCAGCGCAAAAAGGTTGATTTTCCTGAACCACTCGAGCCAACGACCACCACTACTTCGCCTTCGTGAACCTCAACGTCGATGTCCCTGAGCACGCGATTACTACCAAACTGTTTTTTGAGGTTAGCCACCGTGATGATTGCCGGGCGCTCAGTGCTTGACTGCACTGCTTCCTTCACCTTATTCACTGCCATCTTTTAGTCTCCTCTCCACTCGCGTCATCACACGGGTAAATATCGCGGTCAACGCCAAGTACATCACCGCTGCGGCAAACAATGACTGAAACGCCGTGGCAGTTTGAAAACGAATATTATCAGCGCCGCGCATGATGTCATTCAGTCCAATCCAACCGACAACTGATGTCTCTTTCAGCAGGGCGATGAATTCGCTAATCAGTGCCGGCAACGAATTTTTGAGCGCTTGCGGCAAAATCACCAGGCGCATAGCCTGCCAGCGGCTAAAGCCTAGCGAACGCGCCGCCTCCATTTGTCCCTTGTCAACGCTTTCGATGCCGCCACGAATGATCTCGCCAATGTAGGCACCACTGTTGATACCAAAGGCAATGGCCGCCACAAAAATCTTCGGCATGAATTGATATGAGCCAAAGACCACGTAGTACATGATTAACAGCTGGACCAGCAGCGGTGTGCCCCGAATGATGTCGACATAAATCTTGCCAATCCAGTTGAGCGGTTTGATCGTCGAGGTACGAAGCAGCGCTACCACGAGGCCAATGATTGTACCGAGGAGCAATGATAGAACTGTTAGCACCAAGGTCACCTCTAGGCCGTGCCACAAATACAGCCACCGGCCATCGCCGAAAATTACTTCCAGGAAATTCACGATTCAAGCTCCTTTTTCTTCATCGACTCAAGCGCCCTCGGCCCAAAATGTTTGCGGATGAGATTGTCATATCGGCCGTCCTTTTTCATCTCCGCCAGCACTCGGTTAACTTTTTTTAGCAAGTCGTGATTATTGTTTTTGATGGCAATCGCATAATGCTCGCTCGATAGCTCACCCGGTAAAATTTCTAAGTTCGGAAAGCCAGCCGTGTACTGAGCCGCGGGCGCATCATCCAAAATCACTGCCTCGACGCCACCAGCATTGAGCTCCGTCAACACACTTGGCGCGGTTGGGAATTGTGACACTTTGGCACCGGTAATTTTTCCAGCCAGCGTATCGCCTGTCGTGCCTAACTGCACACCAATTTTCTTACCCGTCAGTTGATGTCTATTACGAATTGGACTGCCTTTTTTGACAATGATCCGCTGCGAGGCTGAATAATACGGCTCAGAAAATAACGCATTTTTGGCACGCTCCGGTGTCACCGACATGCCAGCTACCGCCATGTCAATTTGCCCTGATTCCAACGCTGGCAGCAATCCGTCAAACGACATATCTTCAATCTTTAGCTTCTTGTTCATACTGCGGGCAATTTCCTTCGCCAAATCAACATCAAAACCAACAACTTCATTACCCTGCTTGTACTCAAACGGCTTGAACCCGGCATTGGTACCCATCACCAATACGTCATCACTCTTGCCAAACCCACCTTCGCGCTGCAAAATGTCAAACGCCATAAAGCCAATCAACGCCACAAACAGCCCCAGGCCTATCCACCAACTAACGCCAAACCCCCGATGATGCGCTTTCGTTCTGTTCATGCTTATTTAGTATACGCGCTTTGAAAAGAAATGATAAGCCCCCAAACAGCCCACGTACCCAGACAAACGTTGTATAATATCATTATGAGCACCTCTCCGTCTGGCCGCGGCGCCAACAACCGCATTATCATTCGCGTGGCTATCGTCTTGCTATTACTATGTAGCGCTGTTTTCTTTGTCGCTAGCCGTTATAAAATTGTGCAATTTCGTGACGCCAAGATTGACGAGATTTTATTCTATTTCAAGAACGGCCTGGCGGGTGGGCAGTCTAGCAGCTTTGCCTCAGCCGTCTGGGAAAATATCCCCTACGTCATTGGGCTGCTCATCATTTTGCTACTGCCAATCATCCTCAAACTACGTTGGAAAAAACGACCGCTCCGCTTACGCCACCAAGCGTATTACGCGGGCGGCCTATTCATGATCAGCCTAGCGCTGTTAGTTCAAAGTTTCAGCATCCCCGCCTACGTCATCGCCCTCGCCCAGTCGTCAAAGATCTATGATCAGCATTATGTCGATCCGCGCGGCGTCAAATTGACGTTTCCTAGTACCAAACGCAACTTAATTTATGTCTACGTCGAGTCGCTGGAAAATACGCCCGCCGCCAAAGCCAATGGCGGCATGAGCGACAAATCAGTCATTCCGGAGTTAGAGAAATTGGCACTAACTAACACCTCATTTTCACACCGACCCTCAGGTCTCGGCGGCGCCCTGCCTGCACACGGTACCACTTGGACGGTAGCCGGCATGACCGCTCAATCCGCCGGCGTGCCGCTCAAAGACGGCGGGGTGTTCGGTGACCGCGACCGCAACGGTATGGGTGATTTTAATAAATTCTTGCCGGGCGCTTATACCCTCGGGCAGGTGCTTGAAAAGGCTGGCTACAACCAATCATTCCTCATGGGCTCAAACAAAGCCTTCGGCGGCCGCGATAAATTACTGGAGCAACACGGCGATTACCACATTATTGATCTTACCTACGCCCAAAAACATGGGTTAGTCCCACAGGATTACAAGGTATGGTGGGGCTACGAAGACAAAAAGCTTTTTCAATTTGCCCGCGACGAGGCCACTCGTCTCAGCAAGTCCGACAAGCCATTCAACCTGCAAATGCTGACCGTTGACACGCACTTCACCGATGGCTGGATGGATAAAGATGTTTGCAAGGAGCAATTTGAGGCGAAATACGACAATGTTCATGCCTGCGCCTCCAAACAAATCGCGTCCTTCGTCGAGTGGGTCAAGCAACAGCCATTTTACGCCAATACCACCATCATCATTAGCGGCGACCACCTCGGCATGCAGACGCCATATTACGAAGAAAAGATTGCCGGTGCTCCCTACCAACGAACTGTCTATAACGCCTTCATCAACCCCGCCGTCCAGCCAACTCGCGCCACTAACCGCCAATTCGCTGCCTTTGACATGTATCCGTCGACCCTGGCGGCACTGGGCGTGACGGTGGACGGCGACCGTATGGGGCTGGGTACTAATTTGTTCTCAAATCGCCAGACACTGGTTGAACAATTTGGTGGTATTGACCAGCTCAATACTGAACTCAGCAAGCGCTCAACTTACTACGAGCGGCGGATCTTGAGCAGTTCATAAATAAACGTCTCGCCTACATAAAAATCCGACGAGTCGCCCCGCCGGATTGAATAGGTATGTCAAGAGAATCACGTCTCGTAACCGTTCGGATTATTGCTCTGCCAATTCCAGGCATCGCGGCAAGCGTCCTCAATCGTCAATTCTGCCCGCCAGCCCAGCTCTGCCCCTGCCAAACTCGGGTCAGCATAGCACGCGGCGATGTCGCCCGGTCGGCGCGGCGTGATTTGGTATGGGACGTCCCGGCCCGACGCTGTTTCAAATGCTTTCACCAACTCCAACACCGACGTACCGCGGCCAGTACCGATATTATACACCTTATATTCATCCGGCTCGCCCAAATGTTCCAACGCCGCCACGTGTGCCCGCGCCAAATCAACCACGTGAATATAATCGCGCACACCCGTGCCATCCGGTGTGTCATAATCGTCGCCAAACACACTCAAATGGTCGCGCTTGCCGACTGCCACTTGCGACACAAACGGCAGCAAATTATTCGGAATGCCCGACGGATCTTCACCAATGCGGCCGCTCGGATGAGCGCCGACGGGATTGAAGTAGCGCAGCGAGGTAAACTGCCAGCCCTGCTTGGTTACCGCCACATCGCGCAGAATGTGCTCGATCATCAGCTTGGTCTGACCGTACGGATTAGTCGCCGACAGCGGCATATCCTCGGTAATCGGCAGTCGCGCCGGATCGCCATACACCGTTGCTGAGCTCGAAAAGACCAGCTTTTTCACGTCAAATTCCTGCATGACATCCAGCAGCGTCAAGGTACTTTCCAAATTGTTCTGATAATAGAGCAGCGCCTTTTCCACCGACTCGCCGACAGCCTTCAGACCTGCAAAATGAATCGCTGCGTCAATTGCCTCAGACTTAAATAACTCCGCCAGCCGCGCCCGATCACGTAAGTCAAACTCATAAAACGGCACCGACTGGCCGGTAATCTCCTCAACCCGCCGCAAACTCTCGGCGGATGAATTTGATAAGTTATCAACCACTACCACGCTATGGCCCGACGCCAGCAGTTCAATGATGGTGTGGCTGCCGATATAGCCAGCACCGCCAGTAACGAGAATGTTCATGAAGTACCCCTTTCGCTATGATTCTAGTATTATTATATCAGATGTAAACTGTAGCCATATCGCTCGTATAGGACATACGTTTATTAAGCAGTAGTCTGGGTTAGCACTCTTGCACTGAGAGTGCTAATTTGCTATGATAATCATATCAATTATCCCCGCTCTGTCTCTTGCCGCGGCGCGTCATAAATACGGACTTAGAAAAGCCCAAAAAATCAAAGGAGGACCTATGCCACCAAATATGCAAGAAGAATTACAGCAACCGCTGGAGAAATTCGGCACTGATATCACGGCGCTCGCCAGAGAACATAAACTCGATCCGGTCATCGGGCGCGACGAGGAAATTCGCCGCACCATGCAGATCTTGAGCCGGCGCACCAAGAATAACCCGGTGCTGATCGGCGAGCCGGGCGTCGGTAAAACCGCCATCGTCGAAGCCTTGGCGCAGCGCATCGTCAAAGGCGACGTACCGGCGTCGCTGAAAGATAAGCGGCTGATTTCCTTGGAAATTTCCAGTTTACTGGCTGGAGCGAGCTTTCGCGGTCAATTTGAAGAGCGCCTCAAAGCAATTTTGAAAGAAGTTGAAGAGGCTGCTGGCGAAATTATTTTGTTCGTTGATGAAATTCACACCATGGTCGGCGCCGGTAAAACCGAAGGCAGCATGGATGCCGGCAATATGCTCAAACCCGCCCTGGCACGCGGTAAACTACACATGATTGGCGCGACAACCTTGGCGGAGTATCGCCAGCATGTCGAAAAAGACGCAGCCCTGGAACGGCGTTTTCAGCCAGTTTACGTCGGCGAGCCGAGTTTTGACGATACCGTGGCGATTTTGCGCGGCCTGAAGGAAAAGTACGAAGTGCATCACGGCGTTAAAATCTCTGACGATGCCATCGTGGCGGCGGCGCGGCTATCCACCCGCTATCTGCCTGATCGCTTTTTACCTGATAAGGCCGTCGATTTGCTGGATGAAGCCACCAGCGCTCTGAAGATGCAGCTAGAGAGTGTGCCGATTGCTCTCGATCGGCTGAATAACCGCCGCTTGCAGCTGGAGATTGAGGAAGCCGCGCTGAAAAAAGACAAATCTGACCACGCCAAAGCCCGCACAGCAGAAATCAAACAGCAAATCACCGACCTTCGGGCTCAAGCCGAGGTGATTGACAGTAAATGGCAGCACGAAAAGGACATTCTCCAGACCGTCAATACCGCTACTGAAAAAATGGATAGTCTGCGCTCGCAACTAGAAATCGCCGAGCGCGACGCCGACCTGGCCACCGCCAGCCGCATCAAATACGGCGACCTGCCAGAGTTGGAGAAAAAGCTGGCTAGCGCCCGCCAGGAACTGGCGGCTATCCCGCCGGCTGACCGCCTGCTGCGTGAAGAAGTCACCCCTGATGACATCGCCAGCGTGGTGGCGCGCTGGACGGGCATTCCGGTGGAGCGGCTGATTGAGACCGAATCCAGCAAATTGTCCAAATTAGAGGAACACATCAGCACCCAAGTGATTGGTCAAGATAAAGCCATCGCCGCGGTAGCTAGCGCCATTCGCCGCTCGCGCGCTGGCCTCAGTGATACCAACCGGCCAATCGGCTCCTTCCTCTTCCTCGGCCCCACCGGCGTTGGTAAAACAGAGGTAGCCCGCAGCCTGTGCCGCGAATTATTTGACGACGAACACGCCATGATTCGCATCGATATGAGCGAATATATGGAGCGGCACGCCGTAGCCCGCCTGATTGGCTCGCCGCCAGGCTACGTCGGTTACGATCAGGGCGGCCAACTCACCGAAGCGGTCCGCCGCCGCCCCTACAGCGTGGTGTTGTTTGATGAAATCGAAAAGGCCCACCCCGATGTCTTTAACGTGCTTCTCCAGGTGCTCGACGATGGTCGCCTGACCGATGGCCAGGGGCGAACAGTCGATTTTTCGAACACGGTCATCATCATGACCAGCAATGTCGGCTCGCAAGCAATTATGGATTTTTCTGGCGACGATCTGTCGGCACTGGATAATCAAATGCTTGAGGTCCTCAGACAACATTTCCGTCCAGAGTTCCTCAACCGCATTGACGATATCGTTATTTTTGACCGCATTCGACCAGAAGCGATGCGGGCAATTGTCGATGTTCATTTGACCAAAGTAGCTCGCCAAGTTAAAGACAGCCGCGACATCACGCTGGAATTTGACGAGAGCGTCCGCGACATGCTGGCCCGGGATGGCTACGACCCGGCCTTTGGCGCCCGCCCGCTCAAGCGCTTGGTGCAAAAGCGTATTCTTGACCCGCTAGCACTGGAGCTGATTGACGGGCGAATTCATGATGGCATGGCAGTAAAAGTGAATATGATTAACGACCGCATGAAGTTCCAAAAACAATAATTAAGTTTCACCTATTTCCCTGATTAACACCTTCCATCGTCGTACAGCCGCGTAAACACGCCCGCATTTGGCCGCAAACGTCCGAAGCCCCGCCTTGATTGAATCAATGCAGAGCAAGAAAAAGCGTCCCAGCCGCCAACTGGAACGCTTTTCGGTAGATTATCCTCGGACCGAAGCACACTACTCGGTTTGATTAGCCTCTGCCCGCGTCAGCTTATCAACCATCGGCAGAATCAGGTAAATACCGATGATGGCTGCCGCCAGACCGATACCAACGATGGCAAAGTACGTTGGTGTTAACACCGGCTTCAGCGTCGTCGAGAATGTGCTGGTAAACACCGCCCCCGTCCATACGCCAAGGCTACACGACAGAATCGAGGTGATCAGCAGCGGCGCCGCCGACTCAACCATCACCAAGCGCTTCAACTGCGCGAGGCGCATACCGCCCAGCCGCAGCGTGTACAGCGAGCGACGACGTTCCATTAGCCCGCCAATCGTCGAGACGATCAAGCTTGCCACCGCCACGAACAGCGTCACGCCGATACCGACATAGGCTAAGTCGGCAAACTCGCGAATCGTTGGATTGATATGCGGCTTCTTGGCATCAGTACCGCTCACTGCATAGGTTAAATCGTACTGATTAGCCTTCGCCGTCACCAAGGTACGCAGCTTCTCGATGTCATCGTCTGATTTCAATGTCACCAAATATTCTTTAGCGCCATTCGTATCAACCCGGTCATTAATCAGTGACACATTTTTGACCACCGGCTTATCAAAATTCAGCAGTGCAAATTGGTCGGGTTGAGCACTATTCGGACACGCGTGCTCGGTGTACATTGCCAAATCTTGGCAGCGAATCGCGTCGCCGTCCTCACGCGGATAGGTCGTCGCCACCGACGTGATGTAAGATTCTTGCTTTAGCTGCTCTGCCATATCACCTGGTAGCGAACGACCGATGACAATTGCCGTACCGCGCTTTAATTGCGAAAAGCCGTTATCTTTGACAGCTTGAGCGTTTAAGCCTTCAATACCGCTGGTCGCCGTCAAGTAAAAGCTACCCGCAAACAGCGCCAATACCACGCCGCTGACGCTGCGGAAAATTGTCCGCGAATGCACCGCCGTACGCTTACCAGCAATCAACATCGAAGCGTTATTAGCCCAGCGAGCTGCCAACAGCGACAGCTTATTAGTCAGCCAGCCGCCAGCCAGAATCAAGCCGAACATCACCAGCAGCAGCGCCGCCATCAATAGTACCGACGGCAGAGCTGATTCTTTATTAGCCGCCAGCCAATCCCGCCCTGGCTTCGACGACAGCCAAGCAAAGAACGCAATACCAAGTGCCGGTACCAGCGCCCGCCAAGCGCGCAATTTCTTCACCTTTTCAACCGAACGCGACACGCCCAGCGGCGAAATCTGCGCCCGGCGCATCCGCCGCCAGTTGACAAACATCGTTAGTCCCAGCGTCAAACCGATAATCAACGCATATTGCGTGCCAGTTAGCACCAAGTCGCTAGGATTAAATCGCATGCCGTCCATCTTGAAAGCCTGTAGCGGCGCTTGCAGCAGCCAGAACGCGCCCAGCCCGATAATCACGCCAACCACCGACGCCAACAGCGATTCTAGCATCAACACCAGCCCCACTTGCTGCTTAGTTGCGCCAATCAGCCGCAAGGCGGCATAGCGTTTCTCACGCTGCGCGGCGCCCAGTTGCGTTGCTACTGACACGAAAATGACAATTGGAAACAGCAGGATCGTCCCGCCGACACCAAATACAATGATCGCTACCGGATCAAATACAGCGCTCGACTTCAATCCATTGGTGTCCGTCCGATAGACATCAGCAAAGTATGACGGCTGCCCCTGAGATTTGGTAAAAGCATCGCTCTCGGCCACTTCCTCGGCGCTCGCGCCACGTACCATCATCAGTGCATCCGGGCTGGCAACATATTCGCTAGGAATTACGCCAAGGTATTTGGTATTTTTACCAAAACGTGCCAAGATATTGTCCTCTGGATGCTGAGCAACCGCATCGGCCAACGCTTTTGATAAGTAGTATTCACCAGGACGCGGCGTTTTTAGCTTGGCAAATTGCGGCGATTTAGCCGTGCCGTACATTGAATAAGACTGGATGGACTGACCGCGCCATTTCGACGCATCACCACGCCAGGTGCCGCCAATTTTCAGCGGTTCAACACCCTCAATCGGTTTTTGTTCAGCCGCACCGCGAGCCGCCTGATACGCCGCCGTATTAATTGCTAGCCCACTAGCGCGCCCCTTTATCCC
Source organism: Candidatus Saccharibacteria bacterium oral taxon 488 (assembly GCA_010202465.1). NCBI lineage: Bacteria > Candidatus Saccharimonadota > Candidatus Saccharibacteria bacterium oral taxon 488. Next base: position 761,466 of record CP047919.1, read on the forward strand.
GTTGATACCAGCCGTAAAGCAGCACACCAGCACGATCCCCAGCGCCACCGCCGCCGTGGTCAGACCCAGACGCGCGAACGACTGGCGGCCAGACTTTTGTAATAACATCCAACTAACGCTCATCGGATAATCCTCGCATTAGTTTTATTAAGCCTCACCCGCATTGGATTTACCGCCGCCTCGGCGCCAGAAATCTGCCCATCACGGACGATGATTTCCCGATCAGCATAGGCGGCAATCGTTGGCTCGTGCGTCACCATAATAACCGTTGTGCCGTGGTCTTTGGCGGTTTTGATAAATAACTCCATGACCTTTTCTGAGTTCAGACTATCCAGCGAACCAGTCGGCTCGTCAGCGAACAGCACTTTCGGCTCAATCACCATGGCTCGGGCGATCGCCACCCGCTGCATTTGTCCGCCCGACAACTCGCCAAGCATGCTGTCAGCTTTACTCGCCAGCTCAACCTTGTTCAGCCATGATTTCGCCTTTTGATAGGCCTCGTTTCGCTTGACGCCGTTGAGCAGTAGTGGCAACGCTACATTGTCCAGCGCCGTTAGCTCCGGCACTAGCTGTCCAAACTGAAAGACAAAACCAAAGCTGGTGCGCCTTAGCAGACTGCGCTTATCGTCACCCATCTTATCAATCCGCTGGCCGTCGAAGTCGATCTCGCCGCCATCAACTTTGGTAATCGCTGCCAAGCTGTGTAGCAGTGTTGACTTACCAGAACCCGACGGACCCATAATCGCCAGTACTTCGCCCGCCTCGACATCCAAGCTAACACCGCGCAGCGCCTGCGTTTGCCCGAACGACTTTGTAATATTTTTAGCGCTAATTATTGGTTTGCTCATGCAAAATTTCCTCCTTTAGCCGCGTTAACCGCGAAATAGTTAATTCAATCCAGCGTAAATCCGCCTCCAAATGATACAGCGCATGATCGATCAGCAGCATATCCGATAAATTGCTGTCACGCCGCTGAGCTGTCAGCTCACGCATCCGTTGGATGTGCGCCTGCCGTTGATTATCCAGATACGGCGAAGCGTCACCGTCCTTCAGGATGGCCAGCACTGCTTTGATATACATGGTCGCTTGCAGTTGCGGCGACGGCGCCTCTGGTGATTCCAGCCACGCCTGCAAATCTTGCTTACCCTCGTCGGTAATTTCATACCGAACCCGATCCGGCCCGCCCGATTCGCTGGTATCAGTAATTTCTTTGACCTTGTTGTCGCGTTTGAGCCGCGCCAGAGTTGAATATATCTGACCGGTTAAAATTGGCTTGTCCTTACCAAAATAGCCGTCATATTTTTTCTTTAACTCATAGCCATAATTTGACTCTTCCGCTAAAAAACCTAACAGGGTATATTGAACGCTCATACTCTTACTATACACCCTGTGTTTAGTTATTGCAAGAGTTTTATACACTCAGTGTATAGTTTGTATTGGCGACCAACTACCCGCTCTCTTGCTATACGATCTACCCCATCACAGCCACCTCATTCCGTAGCCCGCCACCCAAACGCGAGTAGACTGCACCAGAATGCATACTATTATGCAATTTTGACGTATAATGGATGCATGGTTCAATTTTGCCGAGTGTATAATAAACGGCGCTCTGTCAAGTCGGCCGCGTTGGGGGTTAGTAAAATTCTCAGCTTACCACCCTACTTGCTACTGGCAATTGTCTTATTCGTGCTGTTTGCACTCATTATTTTCTTTGCCATCAACGCCAATTTTTATGGCCCGCTGATGATGTCGCGACTACCAATATTAGACAAAATCTCCCTTCTTGGAACCATGTTCATTGATATATTCAAACAGGGCTTCAGCTCGCTAAACGGCGCGCTACTGCTCATGGTGTCACTCCTCCAAGGACTGTCAATTACCGTCGTCATTTTCACTGCCAAGAAAAATAAGCGTAATGAACAGTCGGTCACTCGACAAGTCGGACTCAGCGGCTTGGCCTCCGTGGCTGCCGCCATCGGTTTGGGCTGCGTTCCTTGCGGCACGTCACTCATCCTGCCGCTCGTTGCCGTGTTCTTCTCAGGCGCCGCCACAGCCACTGCCGCCACTGTCGCCAGCACCCTCGTGCTGATCCTAGCCCTGCTATTAAGCCTCTTTTCACTCTACAAGTCTGGACAAATCGCCTTTATGTATACCGAATTAGCAAAACAGGGGGACATATGAATCGACAAAAAACAGCCGGCATAGCACTCATTTGGGTCATCTTGGGGATTATGATCACGGGAATTGTAGCACTATTTATTTATGGTATTGTCAATCGCCCGCCAAATCGCCACATTGGTGACGGCAAGCCGTGGAACGAAAAGATGTCGCAAGGCTCTACTGAGGCCAAGCACGTATTCGTTGACTATACTGATTATTTCTGCTCATTCTGTGCCGAAGTTGAAGCGGCCACCAACGCTGATTTCTTCAAAAATGAGTATCTCAAATCAGGCAAAGTTCGCTACGAACACCGCGTGGTGACGCTGCTCAAAGAAGTTACCGACAACACAGAAACTGGCGCTCACGCTGCTTTTTGCGCCGCTGACCAAGACAAATATTGGCAATATACCCACGACATCGTGCCACGCATCAAACGTGATTATTTTGACAAAGGAATTGGTGTGAAAAACGTTGCCGTACCGCAAAAAATTCCACCACTGCCGTTAGGCTACTTCCTGGCTTCTGCTAAAAATATTGGCATGGATGAGGCAACATTTACTGATTGTATGACCAAAAAACCTCACCAAAAAGAGATTGATGACAGCACCCAAAAAGCCCTTTCGCTTGGCGTGAGCGGTCTACCATACATGGTAGTCAATGACTATGTCGCCAGTGGATTTATGGGCGGCGAAAATGGACTGAAGGCAATTTTGAAAGCTGGTGGAGTGAACTAATGTCTGCCAAAAAAACGCAAACGAAATCTCAAAAATTATCAAAAGAGCGACCGTCAACTCAGCCTCGTCGTGAGCCAAAAACCAGCACAGCGCCCCAAAGCACATCAAAACTAAGCAGTGTCTTATTCGCCATACTACTTTTGTTGGCGGTAGTCGCCATGGCGGCGTTATTTTATCTCCAATCCATACAACCACCCGTCCAGCGCCCAACCGTTCTGGAAGATGAAAAGTACTATTTCACCGATTCACGCTATGCTGGCATCCGCTCCAAGTTCGTAACGCGCGACACCAAACGCGAAAAGGTCTCAATTGAGTATCCAATTACTAGCAATTCCAAAATCAACAAACTCATCGCCCGAGCAATTGACCGTGCTGACAGCGATTTCCGCTACACCTCATCGAGTACTATCACCTTTGAGCGACCAATGACCGAAACCATCAGCTATCAAGTGACGCACAATAATACAGTAGCTCTGTCGATTATCGTCAATATCAAACAAGACATGCACGGCGCACATCCAGTGTCATTGACGCTATTTTGGACCTTTGATAAAGATTCTGGCGAGGTGATTGGCCTAGATAATTTGACTGAGAAATCAGAGGAAGCCACCAAGGCAATCGTGACAGCCGCCCAACGAGACGTCGCACAAACCATCAAACAACGCCAGCAGCCAGAAGCAAATCTTGAGGAAATGATCACCAAAGAAACATTGGCAAACTTTACCATCGCTGACGATGGCAATACCTTGGTCTGGCCAATTGGACAAGCCTCCCTGTTGCCGTCAGCCTATGGCGAATTAACCATCAAAGTACCAACCACAACTGTTGCCAAATACCTACAAAATCCGACAGCTCAAAAACTAGGGAATTTCCCTAAACCACCCGAGCCAAAGCCAGAACCAAAGCCAGCACCCGCTGTACCAGCACCCACGCCAACCACTGGCAATAAAGTGATCGCTTTGACGTTTGATGACGGGCCGGGACCATACACTGCACACCTACTGGACATCTTGGATCAGTACGGTGCCAAAGCGACGTTCTTCTTGATTGGTAGCAAAGTTTCCGGGCAGGCTAGCGTCGTACGCAGCATCCAGGCGCGCGGCCACCAGCTGGGCAATCATTCATGGTCACACCCTGAACTACCTAAACTATCAGTTAACCAAATTGCTGGCGAAATCGATCGCACCAACGAAGCTATCAGGCAAGCCACTGGCGTCAAGCCAACCATTCTGCGACCACCGTATGGTGCAGTCAACGGTGTGGTTTTAGAACAACTTCGGGCGCGTGGCATGTCGTCAATCTTATGGTCGGTCGACACCCGCGACTGGGCTGATCGCAATAGCCAGATCGTCTGTTCGCGCGCCGTCGCTGGCGCTCGCCCCGGAGCCATCATCTTGATGCACGACATTCACCAAACCTCCGTTAATGCCGTGCCGTGTATCCTCAGCTCACTGAAGCAGCAGGGGTATTCGTTTGTGACCGTGCAGGGACTACTCGGCAATATGGCGCCAGGGGCTGGATATCCGTAGAATCGTAGCTGGATGTTGCGGCTACTCATTGCGGCGACTATTCTATTTATCTATCTCAAACACCTTATATTTCGAAGCCGCGCCGCGCATCAATTTTACCTTTGACGACGCCACGCTAAAATGCTTTGCCAGCAGCTTCACCGCCGCCGCGTTTGCCCGCCCCTCAATGGCTGGCGCCTTGGTGTATACCGTCAGCGAACCGTCATCGTTCGGGACGACTTCTTCGCGGTGGCGGGAGTTGGGTTTGAGATGGGCGGAGATTTTCATGGTTAATATCCTACAGGCTTTGTCATATCACCTTTCCTTTAGCCCTATTATACCTCCTGAAGACAAACTTTGCGTATTGTATTGCCCATGCGATAGGCAACGTAAAGTTGCTCGCCAAGACACTAAAATTACGCTATGCTGTTAGAAAATAAATGAAAGGGCGCCAAATGATTTTTGCCAAAAAGCTTAAACAATTACGTCAACAAACTGGTTGGTCACAAGAACAACTAGCCGATCGACTCAACGTTACACGACAAGCGGTTGCTAAGTGGGAACGAGGTACGGGCTTTCCAGACATAGACAACGTACAAGCGCTAGCAAAATTATTCAACACTAGTGTAGACGAGCTGCTCGACTACACACGAGCAGGATTAGCTTCGGCCATACGCGAACCACTTGATCTTGATGCCTACCCGACAGATATGAAAGAATATTCAGCATCCGACCTGGCAGTTACAGACAAATTTGCCGACGCCGACCAAATTGAATCACTAAATCGCCACAGACGACTAACGTGGTGGCAACAAATCATCGACTTTTTCGTAGGAGCTGGAACGCTTGATATCGCTTTTTCCGGCGAAGCCATTGGACAACTTAAAGGCGATAGACGCTATTATCTGGTTGAAAAGTCCGGTCGCTCATGGATCGTCGAAGTTACAAAAACATACGTTGAACGTCGTGAGTTAACCAAACCGTTCCCGCGTCAACAGCTGTCTGTTGGTGATTTTATCTATCGACGAAGCGGGTTTATTGTAAAACCATAAATTAATCGAGCAAGCTCGCTCCGCCGCCAGCGTCATACGCCGCGCGTTTTTGACTCCACTCATTGCCATAGCGCTTGGCCTGTTCTAATACCATGTCAGTTGCCAATGCCTGTTGATCTGGCGGATAGCCATATTTTGCCAAAGTTTTCTTAACGTTAACTTTCAGTTTTGCCTGAACATTCCTGCGCTCGGCCCAGTCAATCGTGGCATCACGACGCACCTGCTCTAACAATACTTTTGCGATATCACGAAGTTGCGCGTCACCCAGCACCTCACGAGCACTGCCATTTTCAACCAGCGCATCGTAAAATATAATCTCATCCTCACTTAGACCATCAACCGCACCATTCTCAACGGTTTGGCGCACTTGCTGCCCAATGTTGATTAATTCCTCAATCACCTGTGCCGCCTCGATTGTTCCATTTCTATACCGCGTCAAGGCTTGATTGAGCAAGTCAGAGAACTTCGTATCCTTGGCATAATTTCTCGAAAATCGTAGTTTAATTTCATCAGCGAGCAGCTTTTGCAGAGCTTCCACTGCCAAATTCTTGCGCTCCATGTTACGAATTTCTGCCAGGAACTCATCGCTCAAAATTGACAGTTCCGGCTTTTCTAATCCCGCCGCCTCAAACACATCAACCACACCAACTGGCGCAATTGCTTTATCAACAATTTGTTTCAGCGCACTGCGATACTCGGCATCAGTCACCACCACCGAGCTGGACACTTTCTCCAGCCGAGCTTTCACCGCCTGAAACAGCGCCACTTCCTCGCGAATTTTCAATGCCTCAGGTCTCGGCATAGCCAGCGCAAAGGCCTTACTCAGTTCCAAAACATGTTGTTTCAATCGCTTCTCGCCGTCTTCCAACCCTAAAATATATTCCTCGGCATCCAAAATAATTTGCAGCTGCTGGCTAGTTGGCGCCGTAAAATATCGCCGATAATCAAAGTTACCAAACAAATCGCGTACCACCTCATAACGCATCTGCATCTGTGCCACCGCCTCAGCAATATCAAGCTGCGGTGCGCCCTGCCCGCCACTTTGCGTATAGTCAGAGATAGCATCGCGCAGCGCCCCTGCCACACCCAGATAGTCAACTACCAGGCCACCGGTTTTTCCCGGAAACACTCGGTTGACCCGTGCAATTGCCTGCATCAAATTATGACCCTTCAATGGTTTGTCCAGGTACATGGTGTGCATATTCGGCACATCAAATCCCGTCAGCCACATGTCGCACACAATCACGAGCTCAAGCGGATCATTCGGATCTTTGATACGCTTTTCAATTGCTTTTACTCGCTGTTTATTACGAATATGCGGCTGCAAATGATCAGGGTCGCTAGCGCTACCGGTGATAATCACCTTGATCGCACCAAGTGCGTCATCATCACTATGCCAATCTGGCCGATAAGCCACGATTCTCTCATACAAATCAGCCGCAATACCGCGACTCATCGTCACGATCATACCTTTACCACTTAGTACACTTTGCCGAGCCTCAAAATGCTCAATGATGTCCAGCGCGATAGTATTCAGCCGCTCGCTATTACCAACGATGGCTTCTTTCTGTGCATACTCGGCCTTCAGTGCATCCTGACGACTCAATTCTTCACCCTCCAGCAAATCATCAACTTCCTTATCCAGCCACTGCCGTGTAGCTTCGTCCATATTCAAATCAACCAGCCGACTCTCATAATAAATCGGCACCGTTGCACCATCTCTCACTGCCTGCTCGACATCATAAATATCGATATAATCACCAAACACTGCTGGCGTTGACTTATCATACGTTTCAATCGGCGTACCCGTAAAGCCAATATAACTCGCACCCGGCAGGGCATCGCGCATATACTTGGCATAACCATACACCAGCTGAGCATCACTGGCTCGAACATGCGCCTTCAAACCGTACTGGCTACGATGCGCCTCATCTGCCATCACGATGACATTGCGTCGATCGGTCAAAATTGGCAATTTATCCTCCTCATCCTCAGGCGAGAACTTCTGGATTGTTGTAAAGATAATTCCGCCCGCTTCGCGCTGCAGTAGCTTCCTGAGTTCACTGCGTGAATTAGCTTGCTTTGGATCTTCCCCCAGGAGCTCGCGACAGGCGCTAAACGTACCGAATAATTGACCGTCAAGATCATTGCGGTCAGTCACCACCACAATGGTTGGGTTATGCGAATCGCGCGATTTCATCAGCTTGCCAGTATAAAACACCATACTCAAGCTCTTGCCCGACCCTTGCGTATGCCAGACTACGCCGGCCCGCTGATCGCCATGTTCACTACTGGCCGTCAATGTTCGATCAAGTGCCTTATTCACCACCCAATATTGATGATAAGCGGCAACTTTTTTGATTAATTTATCGCCATCACCTCGCTCAAATACGATAAAATTCTGCACAATGTCCAGCAAGCGCTCAGGCGTACACGCACCGCGCAGCAACACCTCCAACATCGGCACATTGCCAACTTCTTTCTCGCCATCAATCGTCTTCCACGGCATCATTCGTTCCAGCGGGCTGGTGATCGTCCCCATTTCCGCCTCTAGTCCATCACTGGTCACACACAGCTCATTGAACCGAAATAGGTCACTAATCTCGCGCTTGTACGTCTGGATTTGCTGATACGCCGCTACCAAATCCGCCTTCGTATCAGCCGCATTTTTTAGTTCAATCACCACTAGAGGCAACCCATTCACAAATAGCACAATGTCCGGCCGGCGATTATAATCGCCCTGCAGAACCGTCAGCTGATTGACCGCCGCAAAATCATTGTTTTTTGGCGAGGTAAAATCAACCACCCGTACAATATCGTGTTTCGTCTCACCACTTGATACGCGATACTGTACCGGCACACCAGCCACCAGCAGTTGATAAAACTCGTGATTATTCTCGATCAAGCTTGGTTTACTAATCTGCGTTAACCGCCGCATCGCTTCCTTCAGGGCTAATTCTGGAATGTGCGGATTGAGCCGCGCCAAAGCATTATATAGACGCCCAGGCAATACCACCTGTCGCAACTCGCGCTCAGCCACAGCACCATCTGGACCAATATCTGGACCATGTAAAACTTGCCAGCCGAGATTAGACAGGGTATCAAGTGCGTATTGTTCAATTTGAGATTCGGTCATGATAATACTATTTTAACAAACTAGCTCTACTTATCGTCATGCATCTTCATAATTGCATCATGCATAAACGAAAATTCTTGAGAATCGATATACTCACCCATATTAAGTACTAAAACTTCGTCCATAGCGCCAAGACTCATATTACGCATTGTCTTACCAAATGGTCGACTATCTACCTTAACTATCCACTTATAAAGATTAGGTAGATAGACGTTTACTATATTAATTCCATCAAGCTTATTAGTAGTAGGGTTTAAGACATGCATTCCCCACATCTTTCTCTCCTCTGGAAGATTAAATCTTGTCATAACTACAGAGTAATCATCAATACCACCCGCATCATTATTACGCAGCATGTTAGCAATTTTAGATTCATGCTTATAACCCAGGCTAACCATGTTATATTCGCTGAGCTGGGTGATTGACGCACGCCATATGTACGATAATGCGAAAAGTTTCAAGCTTGCCTTATCAACCCTCGAAAGCAAACTGGCAACTCCAGACGGATGAGATTCGAAGTCATTTCTTTTACAAAACTTTATCGCTGCCAAGTCATACTTTCCCAATTTATTATCACACTCAGCACAGAGTATATTTCTATCATACGACCCTGTTGGACGACGCACGGGTTTTCTTAGCCCGTTGCCGATCATCATAAATTGCCCATCATATTTTGGTTGACCGTGAACCAGTTTCATTAGACCTTCAGCCATAATATGCGCCTTAATATCGGGCGGCTTGCTCCGACACAATCTACACAGGCTCTGCCCAGTTCCTCTATTCATCAATCATTAATCCTTGTGATTGTCGAGTAAACACTCTTTCTAGTTCGAGTGGCTGCAGTATAGAGAAAACGCCTACTCATAGAATCTCCTATAATAATCACATCCTCCTCAATAGTGGAGCCTTTGGCGCCCTGTATTGTACTTTTTGGTCCATTCCATGTAGACAGAATGCCTTTTATCTTCTGGCCATTAGCTGACTTATATAACAGAAATCTATTGCCATCATCAAAATCTAAAACTTGGGTATATTTAATTTTATTATACGAAGATTCTCTGTCGCTTCCTGTAATATCAACTTTCAGATTACCCCTTATCCAGCCACACAGGCCATCTCCGCATCTATAAGATAACGTTTCGCTTTTTGTAGCTTGCAACCCACTAAACCACTCACTACCGCCATTTATATTTTGGTTCTCGTCACCAAGTATAATAGTTGGTATATTAGAGCTTCGGAGCATTTCAACAAGCGGCTCTTTTGGAGTCTTTATATCTTGAGCTTCATCAATAATGATATATGCAAATCTTCGTCTAATAATATCAACTACATAGTCTTTATGGTTAGCAATTATAAAATTAGCCAACCCATCTCTTTGCTCGTGACTAAGGTTTAGTGTATCTTTTTGAAACATTATTTCCAAAAATTGCTTATTTGTAAAATTAGGCATGGAAGAAAAAGTATTATATTGAGTGTACAAACTAACATTGTCAATACGTAGCGACTGATTGTGCAAGGTGCCATCATGATTTATTGATATATTTCTACTACCACTACCATAGCCAGCGACCTCATTAAGTTTTATATTTACACCGTCGGGTATTAACGGTATCTTAGGAATAGCTTTAGGTATAATAAATCCAGTTAGAAATGAATCTAGAGTCATTGCAAGATACCCCTCGCAAAGCAACTCATCCTTTACTGAATTATTATAGGTAAGATAAAGACCACGAGAATTATCTTTTAATAAACCCCTGGAATAGGTTGTCTTTCCACCACCTGCAACATATTTAATTACCTCCGAATTCATCTTCTATACTCTGTATAACGCGCCAGCTAGATAAATTGACACCATCTTCAATTATCTTTAACGCTATCTCTGTCTTACGTTTACTTTTAGCAACCATGTAGTCTTTTGTTTCCGACTTCTTTTTTAATAAATCACTAAGTCCGTTCAAAAAACCTTCTTTATAAAGTTCCGTTTCGAGAGTATTGTAGACTTGCACCAATGTCACACTCAACTCATCGCACAATTTCTTTAAGCTATTAAACCGCTTGGTTGGCGTCCCGTCTTTAGTATTAGACCGGTCGTCATCGCTAATAACAATAATTTTCTTATTTAATAAGTGGGCCAATCGCACATACGGCTCAAACATAACGCCAGCCACATTTATTACAGTCCAATTTTTGTTATTGTTTACTACATAGTTCTTGATTATCAGTTCTTCCGTATACCCCTCTACCAAGACTATATTCTCAGATATTATAAGCTCACCACGTCCTGGATGCAAAAATGTATTTAATTTTCTTATTGTTTCTGAATCCATATTATTTAACGATCCACAACTTATCTCGATTAAAGATTTAACATTGAGTTCATTTAATGCTACCGGGGAATGAGTTGTAGCAACAATAAATAAGTTTTCTATACTATCTAGCTTCCTAATTAAGGATCTTAGTAGAGACGGATGGATATGATTCTCAATCTCATCTATAAGTAAAATATTAGTTTTATCATCTAGCGTACAGAGGAACATGTTTGCAACACTACGATAACCAGCGCCTATATTAGCACTATGCTCCTTATCTCCATCAACTATAAAGATCTTTTCATTTGAAATTGAAGGGTTTGCAACTTCTATATTAAGATTATCGGTAAAACCAGATGTTAATTCTTTAAATTTATTTTCCTTTGCTGAGATTTCTTGCTTTATAGATTTTCTTGCCTTCTCCTTTATTTCACTGTAGCCTTCTTCCGAGTCTAGAAATGATGCAAGTCCGACGCTTAGGCCGGGAGTATACAAATCTTCTACCCTATACAGCGGCACTGGGTATACATTAGGTATTGACTCTAAATCGTCCAAAATAATATCTCGATCAATGGGATTACCATTATAGTGAGCAAGTTCTTTGACATAATATCCACTCTTCGTTTTCCTTATTCTCACCCTAAAGCCACACCGCTGTTTACTATTTTCATCCTCATAGTTGAAGCTTGGAATTGAATCATATTCTAGTTCAATATATATCTTTATCGGCCTACTGTCATCGCTATCAAGAAAATCGCTCTTGTTTACTCTGAAATAACTTCCATCTATGGTACTAAATGCCAATCTTATCCCATCTAAAAGATTAGTTTTGCCGCCATTATTAACGCCAGTAACTATATTAAGTCTTTCTCTAAATTCGTATTTTCTATCTAGGTTTCTGAAATTAACAAATTGAACACTCTTAATCATATTTCAATCTCTCCACTAATTAGTTTTGGTAAAAGTGCGTCACGAATATTCACGAGAGAATTAATCTCAAATAAATTAGTTTTTATTTGATCAATTATCGGCGCAAGCTCCAAGGTCATCTCTTTAATATTAGGCGGCATTATAACCTCAGCCTGTTTTAGATGTTTTCGTTGAATATGACCCATAGTTGTAGCTTTTGATTTAGCAATTGATATAAACTGATCTAGGTGATATTTTGTCCAATAGTAATATAGCCATTCAGGATATTTATCTGAGGTGACTTTAAACAGGTGTTGATTAAGCGCACCATCTCCACCACTCCAAAACCTAACCATCAACGTACCAGACCACGAGAACAACAAATCACCATCATGTATGATATACTCTTCCGGAATATTAGCACTGGCGATATCAGTAGAGTCCGTTATTCCACTAGACATCTCTCTAATTTTTATTACAGGAAGAGTTGGTTGTCCATTGATTTTTGGATATTTTTGCATAGCTAAACCATTCAAGAAATTAGCTATTTCATCAAGTGGTTTTTTGTCCCAACTCCTCGCCTCAGGATTATCAACAAAATAATGACGAAAGAGAGCTTGACCGAGCTGCTCGAGGGTTTCGTTCATGCGGCGATTGAGCTCAATTTTTTCATCAAGACTGCCGAGGATATTGGCAATTTTCTTTTGCTGGTCGAGAGATGGCAGATTAAGTTCCATGTTAGGCACCGCTTTGACCGATAAGTGCACTACTGTGCTGCCATTACTATGTGCTAACATATATTCTCGAGCAAGTGGAGACTTTAGATAATAAAAAAGATACCTAGGATCGACGACTTCTGTATCTGTCACTATTATTTTTGACAGATCCAACGAAAAACAAGCACTTCTGCCTATATTCGGCATAATTATAGGGCTACCAATGATTTCACGATTCTGGGTAAGATCTGTGTTTGCTATCAGGATATCTCCTGGTTCAACATATTGCGATGGTTTTATTTGTCCTGCGTAATATTTTATGCCATCAGCATTATATCCCCACCTCTAGCAACAGACTTTAGATTCACAAAAGCAATCCCATTTTCTGAATTAGAATAATCGGCACTTCTATATGAAATACCTTTGATAATCTCTGCAACCTCGCCAAGTAGGATCGTTTTTGTCATTTTTTTATTGCCCTTTCGGTAGCCTCGTCCGCGTTCGCATAATCAGACGCGAGTCTGTCGCGTTCAGTTTTTAATTTATCTTCAAGAAAGTTATGCCTACACTCAACGTCTGCAAATATATCACTCCACTTTCTGACGTAGATTTTACAATTATCCTTTGAAAATATTAACCCTTTTCCTTTTTCCCCATGCCCTTTATTGGTGTCGATTTCACCCTCTATATAGCCTGATGTATCATATCTATTACCAACAAGCATAAAATCCCAGTAAGTATTATCACCATTAAATCGAGAATCTGAGAATATTGTTCGCTGATATCTCTTAATTTGAGATACTTCGTCCTCTCCAAGCAAAATAGAAGGTCTCTTAAGCTCTATTACTAAATTATTGATTCGGTTATTCTCAAGACTTTGTCTACATAAGAATAAGTCCATCTCCTTATTTTTATCTGGTGATTCCATAATCACACTTTGTTTTTTGTCACCATGCAATATATACAGATATTCTGACAATGCTTTTTCAAATTTAGCTTCAGTACTGGAAACAAGATTGTATTCCTCTCCAAAAACCCAAAAATTATGATCCAAAACTCTTTGTACATGATCAACCTCGCGAGAATTAAAGTCATCATTAAAAACTATAGCTTTTAGAGCATCAATTGTAACATAACGATCCTGGATCATCTTAATAGTTTGAATTATGGCATCTAATTTATTCACCTTTAATAGATTCGCTAATTGTTTCTGCTCTTGATCATCAAGCCGTACAACAGCATCAATTATAGTGTACACTTGATCACGCTGGTTCGAATCCAGAAGTGCATTCAGAAGATGCACGAAAGTCTTTTTCTGCTCTATACTTGAAGTACCTTCACCAAATATTTTTGGTTGGATTTGATAAACACCTTTTATAAGAGCTTTTAGTTCGTTATTGCGAGGAATTTCCCAGCTATTATTAGCCTTAGGAATGACATTATCTTTTTCATACCGATCAACGAGATCATCTGCCATCTTTTGGAGATGAGGACTGCGCATACGACGCAGGTATTCATTCATCTCGGAAATGACATATTTAAATTCTTCGTCTTGCTTACTATTAAACTTTTGCTCTTTATTTTGTAGAGGGCTTTGGTCATGACTGATTTTATCCTCGTATGAGAACATGTCAAAATAATCACTTTTTATATATACACTGTGATAAAATTTATCGCCTTTATTGTTCAGTAGAGTTGTAGATTTATAGTTCTCCTTGCCAGTTGAATCTATTAGATAATATCGCGAGAATTCTTTATTTAGTTTTTTCTTCCACTGAATATACTTAACATCAAAGCAAGTTGATGTTGCATCGTGAATAATCTTCTCATCCCTTTCATCAGCTATCATTTCTCTATAGTCAAGAGGGCTACCATTAATAGATATAGAGAACATCTTATCTTTGAACAATTCTAAAAACCAACAAAATTCCTGTAACAGGTATTGCTTTACGGTAGTCTCAATGCTGCCCGAAGACAGCTCGCGTATCCCCTCAAATGTAACCTTTGTTGACGTCCCTTGCTCATATGGTATTTCAGAAACAGGCGAATGGGCACCTATATAGCTGTGCAGGTCACTAGACTCGATTTTTATGTCATATCTGTAAAGTTTGTGTGTTTTTTCGTAGACTGTTGTCCATCTTGCAGTATTTGCAAATGTAAAAAACGTAAGTCGACCCACTCCATTTTTGCCATGCACCAAAGAATGATGCCTAGAGTCTGTCTTATTTAGCGCCTTTTCCGATTCATGAAAAGGCTTAAACTTCACAGACAATAAACCCTGAGGTATTCCGCTTCCATTATCTACTATGGTGATACTGTTTAATGATCCTAACTCATTCTCTTCATAACTAATATCAATACTAGTTGCACCAGCATCAAATCCATTCCAAATATATTCGGCGATTGATTCCTGTGGCGAATAAGCACTTAATATAGATTTGACTCCATCTCCACCAAGCTGGATCTCGTCCGAAACAGTTGCTTCCGCTAGACTATCTTTTAATACTGTACTGTTAGTCATTTCTATATGATTTTTTTATTCTTTTTAGGTTTATAGCGATAGATTTTTCTAGTTCACGGCTCTTCACAAACTGCCCCTCAAGCTCAGCCGTCAGCCTAGCAAATTTCTCGGCAAACAGCTCATCGTCTTCCTCAGCCTCTTCAACGCCAACGTAGCGACCAGGTGTCAGTACGTAATCATGCTGCTTGATTTCTTCTAGATTAGCAACTTTACAGAAACCTGGCTGATCAGCATACTCCGCACTGGCAGTTTTGTAATCATGATATGTCTTCGCCACCCGAGCAATGTCTTCTGCAGTCAACTCACGGTTGCGGCGGGTCACCATTTTACCCAAATTTCGCCCATCGATGAACAATACTTTTCCGTGACGGTTGGCGCGATCGCGCGACACAAACCAGAGGCAGCACGGTATGGCTACATTAAAAAACAGTTGGCTCGGCAGTGTGACGATGGCGTCAACCATATCATTGAGCACTAACTGCTTACGGATGTCACCTTCACCGCCAGTTTGGCTGCTCATACTCCCGTTCGCTAACACAAAACCTGCTGTACCGCGCGGGCTCAAGTGGCGGATCATATGTTGAATCCAGGCAAAGTTAGCGTTACCCTTTGGCGGCAGACCATACTTCCAGCGTGGGTCAGCCTGCAAATGTTCTTGACCCCAATCACTAATATTAAACGGTGGATTAGCCAAGATATAATCAGCTTTCAGGTCAGGCAGCTGGTCATCCGTCAGGGTGTTGCCACGTTTGATATTTGCATCAATTCCCCGAATTGCCATGTTCATTTTAGCGAGTCGCCAGGTCGTTTCGTTGAATTCCTGACCATACACTGCGATGTCGCTAACGCGGCCCGCATGCTCTTCGACAAACTTCTCACTCCAGACGAACATACCGCCGCTACCGCAACATGGGTCATATACACGCCCGCTGTATGGCTCAAGCATTTCTACCAGCAATTTCACGATGGATCGCGGCGTGTAGAATTCACCGCCATGCTTACCCTCACTATCAGCAAACATACCCATAAAGTATTCGTAGACTTGACCAAGCAAATCTTTGGAACTGGCAGTATCAAATTTGATATTTGTAAATAAATCGATGAGTTCACCTAGACGGCGTTTATCTAGAGCTTCACGAGCATAATTTTTCGGCAAAACACCTTTCAAACTAGGGTTGTCGCGCTCAACTGCCTCCATGGCGCTGTCAACTAGTACGCCAATTTCTGGCTGCTTGGCGCTCGCCACCAGGTGTTCCCAACGAGCCTCCTTGGGAATCCAAAAAACATTATCCGCCAAATACCAATCCCGATCTTCTGGATCATAATTCTCATCGACCGCCGCCTGATATCGCGCCGAAAACGCATCTGAAACATACTTGAGGAAAATCAACCCCAATACGACATATTTATAATCCGACGAGCTGATATTACCCCGTAATTTATCCGCCGCAGCCCACAACTGCCTTTCAAGCTCCCTCATGTTCATATGTGTAATTATATCAGATTCGAGGGTCGTTTACTCTGAGTGTATCAGACTCTTGTAGCTAGTTTTCGTAATAATAATATGATCATTAAGCGTAATGCCAAGCAATTTTCCCGCTTCTGCCAACCTACTAGTAACATCTTTATCAGCCTGACTCGCCTCCAAACTCCCGCTCGGATGATTATGCGCCACGATAATCGAGGCAGCGCGATCGGCGATGGCGTCGGCGAAGACCTCGCGCGGGTGCACCAGGCTGGCGGTCAGCGTGCCGATGGTCACTACCCGCTTGGCAATCAAACGATTCGCGCCATCCAGCGTCAGGCAGACAAAATATTCCTGCTTTTTGTCACGGATGTCAGACAGTAGCTCAACCGCCTTTTCTGGGCTATCAATGATCGGCTGGTTGCTATCCAGCAAATACCGCCGCGCCAGTTCCAAACTCGCCAGAATCACCGGGATTTTCGCTTCGCCTAGACCAACCACACTGCTCAGATCATCATACGAAACATCACCGCCTTTTTGACGCACAATTTTCAGCACTTCGCGCGCAATTTTACCGACATCGGCCCGAGCATTACCGCTACCAACAATCGCCATCAACAGCTCCACGTCGCTCAGCCGCGCCGTACCGTAACGCGCCAACTTCTCGCGGGGACGGTCCAAGGGATGACGATCATAGATTCTCATATAGACAGTATAGCAAGCACCCTAACTAAACTAAAGTTGTCAAACTGCACGCATACCTACTGTTCAATCGGCTTTGTCAATTCAACATTGATAGAGATTTTATCAATATTAAACATCTCCGCTAGTTCGCGCATGAGCCGTATTTTTTGATTCGTATTTGTTGCTACGTCAACCACAAGCCCTGTGTCGTGAATCTTTACGGAATTAAAAAATCTTTTAGAATCGTTACTAATCCAATTTTTCGTCTTTTCGCTGTTCATAATCTGATCAGTAAAATCAGGGTTCTCGTCGTACAGATACTCGCAATAGACGCCAAGAATTTGCGACCAGCTCGTTACTGGATAAGAATCATCACCGATATAGAATATTTTTACCGCTGCGCCTGTAAAATCAATATCGTCGAAAATATTAACTTTCGTATCAAGTATTGGCGGTTCAAACGTACTTGTTGGCAGCGGCCAAATTTTAATTATTTTATCAATCCACCACCGCTGGCGCTCCAATATTGCTATTTCATTCCATGTGTCATATTTAGCAACAGTCTTATTAATCTTAAGCGGGCTATCAGCAAACCCGTCTGGCATATCACGCTTTTCCCGGAAACTCTTGTTTGAATATTCAGAGTTATATCCCGTCAATGTCAAATTCGCTAACCCGTGCAAATACGTGCCATGAATTTCATCGGCACGGTCACCGAGCTCATCCCGCCAAGCATTGGTCATGGTTTGCGGCATAATATGTTCAATTGTTAGGTGTAGCTCTTTGTCATTAATCTGTTTCAGTAATGACACGTCCTTAGATTCATCGTCGACCGCAGTTAACAAATACATGACATTGGAAGAGCGCTGATTATAGGTAAAGTTTGCTTTTATCGCTGTTTCTATTTCATTATCTCGAGGTAATCGGATCTGCCTGTTTTTCGAAAGTACGGTATATTTCAGTACTTCAAGATATGCAGCATTGTCCTGCTCAGCAATTGACAATATACTTCTGTGTAATCCGGCGAAATATTTACCTAAGCCTGTTGTCGATAAGTTGATAACGATACGCCGCGAAAAGTAGACACGCAGCACATCAAATACCTCAGCAATTTCATCATCTGACAAATGTCCGTCTTGCCAATATTTCATGACTGATACGGCATACGGAAAGAACGCTTCAATCCTCAGATAACGCATTGTAAATGCCACCGAACTAAGTCTTGCAAATTCATTATTTTCGTCTATGCCAAACTTTAGAAAGCGATAATATTTTAGTATTCTCAAAATCTCGCCGTAAAATTCGTCAAGTGATTCGTATGACTGGTCATTAGAAATACTTTTAGCGAATACTCTTTTGAATTCCGGATATACTTTATCGGTATTCACGACCGATTGGTTCTTGGCGATCAAATAGACGCGGAAGAAGTCGGTAATATCGTCACGCTGCGGATCGGTTAGGTATGTTTCAATATGCTGCCAATAGTTAGTCAAAACATAATCTTGTTTTTCGGAGGTGCGCAACATTAACGAGAAGTTTCGGATTTTGTCGCCATCTGTCAACGGCTTGCCAGTTGAGTTAATACTTTCAAAGACTTTTTGCGGATTATCATCATCTTTGTCTAGAACAATCGTGACAATCTCGAAGTCGTCAAGTGTATCAATATATTGTTCTAAATGATTACGATTTCTAAAGTAGTCGTAAAATTGGAGGTAGGATTTATGCAAATTACTTTTCTTCTCATATTCTGTCAGTTCTGCCTGGCTAAATATTTTCTCAAATATTTTATTGTCAGTAGTTACCGCCCGCAGTTTGATACGGTTTTCCTCTGATCCATATTGTTTTGCATATCTATTGTATAAATACTCGTCCTTGATTTGCTCGGCTATCAGTTCAATCTTTTCAGGAGATTCCAGCGCCAAATGGTAAATTGCGGTAATCATCAGCAAAACTGTCGTCGCACGCTGCTGGCCGTCGATAATGATACTTTGGTCGCCGTCGTTGATATACACGATACTGCCGAAATAATGCTTTTTATCTCCACGCTTCACCTCTTCAAGGTCGTCTAAAAACATTTGGACATTATCGGCTGTCCAAGAATAAGGGCGTTGAAAATTAGGTATTTCAAAGAATTTGTTTGGCGTATATAAGAATAATTTAATGTTAGTTTGCAGCGCTTTCATACATCTAATTATACTACTTCATTGCTACCTCTTTAGGCGGTGTGTTTACTAAACTTTCACTAACTGCCGGCCGCGCGCCACGCACATCGCCACTACAAACATGCCAACCAACCGCGATACTAATGAGGCGTCGTCTGCGCTTGATTGAGCCGTTGACGCAGACTCTTCTTCTGGATTGAGCTGGCTGTCGTCCGGCCATATGCCAGGAGATGGGCGGCCTTTTACGACCAAAACATTGTCACTCACGGCACTCGTTTCGCTATTATAACCGTAACTGTCAACCGCCAAGTCAGTCTGTTTGTCCGCTTCAGATTCCGACTCCCCGTCTAATTTATTGACAAAAGTAGGTTCTGCTTGCTCTTCAGACAAATCGACGACTGATTCTATGCCGCTGGTATCCGTAATTATAGTTTCAACTTCAGCATCCATGCGCGGTAAATCGCTTTTTTCCGATGTTTTTACAGTCATGTTTTCACGCTCCTCGTGAGGCATGATGCGCTCCTCTAAAATTTCCACTGCTGGCTCATCCAGCTCGACATCAGGTATTAGCTCAATAGCCGGTGAGGTGGAGATAACTGCTTGCTCCGCTGGTTTAGAGTCATAGCCTTTGGTGATTTCAGGCACTAATGCCACCTTAGAATTATCCAACTGCCCCACAGAATCAATATCATTGCCTACAGAGAGCTTCAAATCATCGGCTTCTTCACGCACCGTAACGACTTCTGCCGGCGATATCACCGCGGCTACTTCAGTTAAGGTTAATTCTGATTCCACTACCGGCAAATCCTGCTTCACAAAAAATACCTCTTCCTCAGCCCAAATCCTATCTTCACTGCGACTAATGTCCATAGTGGTGTCAGAGCAATCAAATTGCCTAAAGACAGGAATTTGCGGCTCGCTCGCATCCGTATCAACCGCTAATTCATCACCCAATTCCTGCGACAGATCAACGGCAAGTTGAGCGCCATTTCTATCAACTGCTATGTGTTTATCTGGTAGATTCGGCGCAATGTCTATCATTTCTACAGATGCCGCCATATCAGTTTTATTTGTTGTATTTACCACGTCATTCGCTACGAATACATCTGTTTCTACATCATCAATCTTCGGCTGTACCAAATTACTGTCAAAGTTGGCACGGTCGCCGATAATCAAAGAGTTCTCGCTACTTTCGACAAGCATCTGCTCCTGTGACAATATGGCTTGCGGTGTTCTGCCAGATTGACCAATAGAATAACTGACTGGCGATTGGTACGTCTCGTTTTTATCGTATTCCGCCAGTACGCTAGCCGCGACCGTTCGCTCCTGAGATAGCGGCACATCATCTACGTCCGGCGTCAAGTTACGGGGCTGTACATTATCGGCGCCGTCAAGAGTTTGGATAGAGTCATCATAACCTGCCGCCATACCAAGTTTAGCTTCGCGAGGCTGCGTATTTTGTAGCGGCTTTGCATTAGAACCATCAATTGATCCTGACAGCAGCTTATCTATCCCTGTTGCATCAAATTGCGCCGCCGACCGCTGTTCAGAAGCTGACGTGAAGCTGCTTGCTGCCGTTTGTCTCGGTTCAGAATCAGACAGTTTTGGCGCTGCCGCAACAACGTTATTTTCTTTCGGATGTTCAATTGATGATGGTTTTATGTCAGACACCGCAGCAGCATCATCGCCATTATGTGTATTTTCCACAACACTATCGACGAGTTTACTTTCACCAGACAAGAAGTTGGCAATTTCATTTTTTGGCAAAGTATTATTCTCGTTAGCGGTTTGAGTATCCTCGCTTACCGCTGGCGATGACAGCACAGCTCTCGTTTTCGTTCGCGTCGGTATGTCTGAAGATTCGAATGCTGGCTGCTGGTTTTCTTTATCTGCTGCACCAGAAATAACATCAAAAGTCTGCTGTTTTATTTCTATCGATGGACGATTTTCCTCTGTTGGTTCGGTAAAATACTCCTCGCCAGATGTATTGACGGACACTTCGCTAACAATTTCTGGCTGGGCTTCTCTAATCTCATCAATATCATCCGTAACAATTGCTGGTTCAAAAAATGATCGCTCGGGTTCTTTAACATCCGCAGGTTCGTCTGAAGATTCTGTTGTTTCATTGGCGAAAATTTCACTGTCTTGATTCGGCGGCGCAACCTGCTCAATTAGTTTATCCGTCTTATCGTCACTTGTTTCAGTGATATCTGCATTTGTTGAATCCGCCCCGCTATCAGGATTAGCGTAACCCGCCACGACAATACCGTCATCGTCGTCACTCAGCAAATCTCTTAAATATGATTCGCGTTCTGGCGCTGGCTGCAAATTTTCATTAGCAAAATTGCGCATACGTAAAATCGGACAGTCGTCGCGTGCCGCGCAACTAGCACAGGCGGCACTCGCCACACCTTGACATATTGCTGCCCTTCGCTCATCACTCATCCGGTTTTCCGACGAATTAATCTCGCTTTTGCCGGCAAGCGATAACGCGTCAACCGGCGCAGGCATATCTTTTAAGTCGGTGCTGCCATCCATGAAAGTATCAAGCTCTGCTTCACCGCTAGCGACCGCCACCAGGTCAAATTGGCTAGCACCATCAGCCACCGCTTCGCCAATGCCAGACGAAAAATCCTCACCACCAACACCATCTCGCAGCGACGAAAACACGGCAAAATTATCACCGTCAATTCCTGTCGGTGATAATTCTACTGTAGTCGTCGCCCCAATCATTGCTCAAAAAATGTCTCCGTTGAAATATGCGATTCATCAACACCAGCGGCAGTTAGTTTTTGCCAAACATCACGCACAAATGGTAGACTACCGCAGACCAGAAAGTGCGCCTCGTCCGGCGTTTCGGCGACGATCTTCGCCACCTCAAACCGCCCGTTATGCCAGCCGTCTCGTTCCTCAACCTGCTGGCGGGTACTAAACTTATGGACCTGAATGGATGAGGCCGCCAACTCCTCAGTAAACACCATATATTCTGGCGATTTTTGACTCAAATAGAGAAAAGTCGGCTGCTGGGCGTCCGCCAAAATACTCCAAATCGGACTGAGTCCACACCCCGCCGCGATGCCGACCAATGGCTGCTCGGTTTGCGGGTTGAAATCGCCGTACGCCCGGCTAATTTGCAGCGTATCGCCAACGCGGCGCGAACACAAATAACTCGAGAATTCGCCGCCCACATTTTTCACGGTAATTGACATCAGCTCCTCACTTGGGCGCGAAGAAATACTATAGGCCTTGCCTTCGCGCACCTGGCTGCCCTCAATGAACACTGTGATATATTGCCCCGCCATAAAGTCAAACGGCCGCACGAAATACAGCGTCGTCACCTCAGGATTTTCCTGACGTACCCGCACAATTTCAACGGTTAGTGAATCACGCATTCCTCGACATACCTTTCCATTATTTTTTGAGCGGCTCTAAATTCTTCGTCAGTAAATGTGTGGTAATTGGCAAATTTCGGACTAATGGTGGTACCGGTGCGAAAATGCTGCAAGGCAAATCGCTTGGCGCCTTTGACTAACTCACCAATCTTTTCAAAATCCGCTACCTCCAGCTGCTCGCGAACGATGGTCGTCCGAAACTCATGGCTAATCCCTGAGTCAATCATCAGCCGCACATTGTCTTTGATCGCCGCTAGATCAATCGGCCGCGCCGCAATCTCCACGTATTTCTCTAGCGGGCCCTTGACGTCCATGGCGATAAAGTCAATCGTCCCCGCCTCGACCATACCGCGCACTATATCCGGATGCGTGCCGTTAGTATCCAGCTTGACATCAAAGCCGAGGCTCTTGATCATCCGGCACAGCACCGGCAAATCCTCGTTAACCGTCGGCTCGCCACCAGAAATCACCACGCCGTCCAACCGACCAATGCGCGATTTCAGGAAAATTATCGCCTCCTCGACTGGGATACTCGGCGCCAAGCGCTCGGGCAGCACTAGCTCCGGATTATGGCAATAACCGCAGCGCATATTACAGCCGGATAGAAACAGCGCTGCCGCCACGTGCCCGGGATAGTCCACCAGCGACAGCTTCTGAATCCCGCCAATCGCCACCTTAAGCTGGGACAGCGACGGCGCAAGCTCGCTGGTGTTCGGCGGCATCGTCATAATGCTCCCTCATGTCAAATTCAGCCTGCTTACCGTTATTCCACTGGGAAACTGGGCGCAAGAAACCAACCACCCGCGAGTACACCTCGGTACTTTCGCCGCAATTCGGGCAAGCCGGGTGCTCACCGACGATATAGCCGTGGTTAGCACAAATTGAAAAGCTCGGCGTAAAGGTAAAGTACGGCAATTTGTAATTCTCACAAATCGTTTTGACCAGTTTCTTCAGCGTCTGCGGATCGTCCATGCGTTCACCCAAGAAGAAGTGAATCACCGTGCCGCCCGTGTATTTAGTCTGCAGATTATCCTGCAAATCCATCAGCTCAAACAGGTCGTCAGTGTAGTTGACCGGTAGGTGGCTGGAGTTGGTGTAGAACGGATGTTTAACCGCCGCGCCCAAGCCATTGGCAAAGTGGGCTCGGTCAGGGAAGCTGGCCTTGTCGAGCTGCGCCAAGCGGTAGGTCGTACCCTCAGCTGGCGTCGCCTCCAGGTTGTAATTATTACCCGTTTCTTTCTGGTATTCCACCAAGCGGTCGCGCATGAAGTCAAGCGTTTTCTCGGCGAACGCCTTACCCTTTTCAGTGCCAATGTCAACGCCCAGCAAGTTTAATGCCGCCTCGTTAGTACCAATCAAACCGATGGTTGAAAAGTGATTTTTCCAGTACTCGTTGAAGCGCTTTTTAATATCGCGCAGGTAAAACTTGGTGTACGGATATAGACTAATGTCCGAATCGGTCAGCTGCTCCAGCACCTTGCGTTTGGTCTCCAGACTATCGCGCGCCATATCCATCAATTCGCCCAGGCCTTTGAAAAATTCTTTCTCGTTCTTTGATTTCAGCGCCAGCCGCGGCAAATTAATCGTCACCACACCAATTGAACCGGTCATCGGATTACTGCCAAACAAACCGCCGCCGCGATACTCCAACTGGCGGTTATCGATGCGCAAGCGGCAGCACATCGAGCGCGCATCTTCTGGATCCATGTCGGAATTGATGAAGTTTGAGAAGTACGGGATGCCATACTTGGCGCTAGCTTCCCAAAGATTTTCAATGACCGGATTATCCCAGTTGAAATCTTTAGTAATGTTGACTGTCGGAATCGGGAAGGTAAAGACTCGGCCGTTGGCATCGCCCTCAGACAGCACCTCCAGCAGTGCCTTATTAAGCATATTCATCTCTTCTTGGTAATCGCCGTAGTTGGTGTCCTGCATCTCGCCGCCGATGATCACCGGATTACCAGCCATGTGCTTCGGACATTCCAGATCGAGCGTGATGTTGGTAAACGGCGTCTGGAAGCCAACCCGCGTTGGCACGTTAACGTTAAAGACAAATTCTTGCAGCGCTTGCTTGACCTCGTCATAGCTCAGCTTATCAGCGCGAATAAATGGTGCTAAGAGTGTGTCAAAGTCAGAGAACGCCTGAGCGCCAGCCGCTTCGCCCTGCAAAGTGTAGAAGAAGTTTACTACCTGGCCCAGTGCCGAGCGGAAATGCTTAGCCGGCTTGGAGGCCACCTTATTTTTGACGCCGGTGAAGCCTTGCCGCAGCAAATCCATCAGATCCCAACCGACGCAATAGACACTCAGCAAATTGAGGTCGTGAATATGTAAATCGCCCTCTTTATGCGCCCGGCCGATTTTCGGCGAATAGATCTTATCCAGCCAGTAGGTCTTAGTAATTTCCGCCGAAACGTAGTTATTCAGGCCCTGCAAACTATAGCCCATGTTGGAGTTTTCTTTGACTTTCCAGTCCAAGTTATTGACGTATTTATCGATCAAATCGACGTGCGCATTGGAAGTAATTTCACGCAGTTTTTTATGCTGATCGCGGTAGATGATGTAAGCCTTGGCAGTTTTCTTGAACTTGGAATCAATCAAAATATCCTCGACGATGTCCTGGATGTCTTCGACACCTGGCAAGCGTTTTTGGTTGCGAGTTTCCAGTACCGCCAGCACCTTGTCAGTCAATTTGACAGCCTGCTTGGCGTCAAATTCGCCAGTCTCCAGGCCCGCCTTCTCAATGGCTTTTTCAATTTTTTTACGGTCAAATTTAACAGTCCGACCGTCGCGTTTTTTGATTGATTTGTACATACCCCTCCTTATTATGGCAATAGCAAACCAGCCCCAACCTCCCCGAGGGGCTTGTGTTGCAAAAAACGTTATTTATTTTCTAAAACACCATATGTAGTGCTTAATATAGAATATACACGCGATATATAGCGTTTGTCAACGAAAATACATTGTATTATTTACATGTGAGAAGCGGAAGTCTTTGTTCCCTCTGATAACGCCAAAACGTCGCGGTAAATCATATCAACAATTTCCGCTTGAGCCAGCTTCTCGCCAATTCGCCGCTCGCCTGGCACGTCCAAAACATCTTGATCTTTCCACCACTGACGCATTTCCGATGCGCCAAATTCATGAGTGTTTGGCTTAGTGGCGTGGCGGCGCACCGTTTCCTCAAACGATATATCAAAATAATAAATCAGTTTTTCGCCCTGAAAATCATTCAATAGCCGGTGCAGCATCGCGCCATATTTTTTATTACTCAAAATACCTTCCAAAATCACCGTATAACCAACTTTGTTGCCGTACATACATAGATCATACATCAGTTGAATCGCCGGGTTGCTTTCGCTGTCTTTCACGCGAAGCATCTCCCGCCGCACCATATCCTGCGACACCAACATCGTGCCGTAACCTAGCTGATGCTGGAGCAGGCGCGCAGTGCTGGTTTTACCGCAACCAGAATTACCGCGGAGAATGATCAGCGGATGAGAGGTCGTCGTGTACGCTCCAGCAAATCATAGATTATAACGACAGTCTCCGTATTACGCCCCTGTATCTCGCCGATAAAATCCGATCACTGCCACGCCGAGTGCCACCAAACTCACACAAATTAAAACGACCAATTTCCCTAAGTCCAATCCATCCATCAAAGTCCCCGGAATATTGTAATAATGAATCAGCGACCAAACGTCATAATCTTTCCAGCTTTCGATCAGTTTGGCGGTGATTGACAGAGCATACATTGCTAGAAAAATCAGACTACCAGCGCCGACAGCCAGCCCGCGCCTACCTGTCACTGCCTGAGTGACAAAGGTGATACTACCAAAACTAATCCCCAAAAACCACAAACTCACACAAGCCCCAGCAACGTGCGTGAGGTTTGGATGAAAATCGAACAACGGACCGATGAGCGCAATGGTCATACACAATAACACTGGAGGAATCACCAATAATCCCGCCATCGCCGCATATTTTTGCAGTACAATCGTCACGCGAGTTCGTCGACTAGCAAGCAGCAACTCCAGCGTGCCCGAATCTTCTTCTCGGCCAACTACCCCAGCGCCCAAAATAATCGCCGTAATCACCACCCCAACCATCGCCACCAGTGGAAACAGCTCAATACTCAGCCAGCCTTCTGGCGTGGTGCCAATCGCCAAATCGCCAACCACCGCTTTCATGCCAGCCGGCATCATGCTGACAAACGGACTTAATTGATCGCTAAATTTATTGAATAGCGCTGAAAACAACACCGCCACAACACTAATACCAATACCCAAAAACAGCGGCAGTTTGTAATTTTGCCGCACCGTTTGCCACATCATCGCTTTGCCTCCTCGCCTTCATAATACCGCATAAATAATTCTTCTAGCTCTAGTTCTGATTCGCGCAATAGTTTTGGTTGGTATTCGGCGATGAACGAGACAAACTCCGTTGCGTCGCCTTTGACGGTAAATTCGTATTCGTCGCCACGGTGTTGAACGCCGGTGATGGATGGCACGTTTCTGGCTGCCGTTAGGGACGGTTTTTTGGCAAATGTCACAATGTAGCGGTGCGTTGACAGATGTTTCATGGTGGCGATAGGTTCAATGGCAATCAATTTCCCGTCGCGAATAAAGCCAGCGCGGTGACAAATCTTTTGCACTTCAGCCAGGTCGTGGCTACTGACAAACACCGTGGCGCCTTGTTCAGAAACTTCGCGCACCAACTCGTAAAATACCTGCTTCATCAGCGGATCCAGACCGCTGGTCGGCTCGTCCAAAATCAGCAGTTTCGGGCGGTGCATAAAGGCCTGAATTAGGCCAATTTTCTGGCGATTACCCTTGGAAAGCTGGCGAATCGGCCGATCCAGCACCGCCTCAAAACGCTCAGCCAATTCATCAACATAGTGCCAATCAACCTTCCGACCCGTCCGCGCCAAAAACTTCAGCAATTTCCGACCAGTCATAGTTTCATACAGGGCGATATCGCCCGCCAGATACCCAACCTGATCATGAAGCGCCGCTCGTTCCTTAGAATTCCGGCCGCCCAGCAATTCTACCCAGCCGTCCGTCGGCCTCAAGAAATCCATCACCGACCGAATCGTTGTACTTTTACCCGCACCATTCGGTCCAAGAAAACCAAACACCTCGCCTTCATGCAGCTCCAGCGACACATTGTTGACTGCCAGCTTATGCCCAAAGCGCTTGGTCAGCCCGTGTAACATCAGCGGTGAAGTATCACTCATAGCGACTCCTTATGGTCATCATTTGCTATAGTTTCAGTATATCGCATGGTAGGCTTTTACGCCACCAGATCAAAACGTAACTTTCTTTAATTGCAAGTAGTATCAGCCAGCCAACCCTCAGAAATGCAAGCTGAAGGTAGAGCCCTGACCCGCTTCGCTTTTAACGCTCAATTGATAACCGTTTTTGTCAGCCACCGCCTTAGCGATAGCTAGCCCGAGTCCATAGCCCGAACCATACCCACGCGTACGCGCTTCATCACTACGATAAAATCTGTCGAAAATTTTCGCCTGGTCTTGTTTGGCGATGCCAATGCCTTGGTCGACAACTGAGAGAGTTTGGCCGTCCAGCCGAATGACTACTGTACCACCTAGTGGCGAATATTTGATGGCATTATCGATCAGCGTACCCAAAATTTGCGTCACCGCCGCGACTGCGACCGTGTGCGTTACTGACGGCACTTGCATATCTAGCACTACTTGTTTTTTGTCAGCCACCGGCTGATAGCGATCAACCGTGTCGCGGACAAGTTTCGCCATATCGACCGCCTGTTTTTCAATCTGCTGATTATCGACCTGGGTAAGTTGCAACAAATTGTCCGTCAGCTCGCGCAATTTTTCAACCTCGTCAATGTTGCGCTGGAAAACTACCCTCACCTTTTTTTCATCCAGCGTTTTTTTGCGTAGCGCCACTTCGTTGGTGGTCATTAGCGCCGTCAGTGGCGTCCGCAGCTCGTGACTAGCATCCGACACAAATTGCACCTGAGCCCGCATTGCTCGCTCGATCGGCGCCAAAGTCCGTCGCGCCAACAACATACTCAGCCAATATCCAACCAACAACATCACCCCGTTCAGCACTATCAATGACATAACGACCGACCCACGGGTTTCGCTATTGCGCCGTTCCAGGCGGCGATTGAACTGACGTTCGGCGAGCTCTGGCGGCTGCTGAGCATGTTCGCCCGGCGGCAGCGGCCGATTTAACTGGATGGAAGTAATGGCGTAAATAATCACACTGAAGGCTAGTGATAGCGTCATAATCACCGCTAAATAGCTCAGCGCTAGCCGCCTAACACGCTGCTGTTTCATGATTTGTCCTCCAGTTTATAGCCAAAGCCGGGGACGGTGTGAATCAGTTTTGAGTCAAATGGTTTATCGATTTTGCGGCGCAAAAACATGATGAACAATTCAACATTGTTCGGCAAGACGTCAGCATCAAAATCCCACACGTGCGAGATGATTTGCTCTTTGGACAAAACCTTGCCAGCGTTGCGCATCAGATATTCCAAGACGCCGTACTCTTTGGCGGTCAAGTTA
Organism: Candidatus Saccharibacteria bacterium oral taxon 488; assembly: GCA_010202465.1. Classification (NCBI taxonomy): domain Bacteria; phylum Candidatus Saccharimonadota; species Candidatus Saccharibacteria bacterium oral taxon 488. The sequence continues at coordinate 790,761 of CP047919.1, forward strand.
ATTTCCTGATTCGCCCGCATTACTTTTTTCAGACTCGGATCAAGCGTCAAATCACCAACCCGCAAGACTTCTTCCAGCCTCTCGTTCGGACGGCGCAACAACGCTCGAAGACGCGCCAATAGCACCTCAAAGCTAAACGGCTTCGCCAAATAATCATCAGCGCCCATATCCAAGCCTTCGACAATATCCCGCTCGGCATCACGCGCTGTCAACATCAAAATCGGCGTCTGATTACCGTCTTTGCGTAGCGCCCGACAGACCTCATAGCCATTCATTTCCGGCAGCATCACGTCAAGAATAATCACGTCGTACTCGTCCGCCGTCGCCGTCCAATAACCCTCGTCGCCATCATGCGCCACATCAACCGCATAGGCTTCATCTTCCAAGCCTTCTTTCAGCGACTGGGCAATCGCCGTGTCATCTTCTACTAGTAAAATTCTCATTAGCTAACTATCCTCTTTTTCAACTTTAGCACAGGCATCTGAAAAATTGCTTAAAGCTCACCACTCAAAAGTCGCTTAGTCGCCGCAACGAATGACAATTCTAGTACCATCTCCCGCTACAATCCTACACTTGCCACCGACAGGATACGTGAACTTCGGGTCAGTGTGACCAAAATCAAGATTGACCACCACTGGAATTTTTGAATCGATATTCTTTGAAAGAATGATGTCGCTAATCATGTCGTCAGTCGCCCGAGATTCGCCCTGAAAACGCCCAACCAAAATTGCTTTTACCTGACGAAAAAATGACTGCTGCATCAATGCCTGCACGTGATGCTCAAGCGTTTCAGGAATTGAATCATAGCTATCGTCTTCAATTTTCGGAAAATATTCCGTACCGTTCAACAAGTTCAGGCTACAAAGATTACCGCCAATCATTACTCCTTCAGCCGATCCGCCCTGCACGACTCGCGGCCCATTATTTTTCAAAGCTTGGCGCAGCGAAGCTTCGTCATAATTCCACGGAAGATCGTAAAATGTTTCCGATTGCTGAACGATAAATTCTGCCGGCTGATCCGCAAACAAACACCGCCGAAAATACTCCAACGAATAATCGGCTTCTGGCGGCAAACCAAAACAATAGAAATTTGGCATCGCATAAGTCACCAGCCCAGTTTTTGCTAAAATCACATGATTGAGGACGGTAATATCAGAAAAGCCACCAAAGAGCTTCGGATTGTCTTTAATAATTTGCCAGTCAATTTTACCCAGCATCTGATTTGAATTGAATCCGCCAATCGCCGCCAAGACACACTTCACGTTTTCGTCCATAAATGCTACGTGTAAATCTTCAACCTTCTCGTCATCTGTCGGGCAACCGCGTTGACTCCTAGAAAAAGCATTTTTACTAAACGTAACTTTTAGCCCAAGTGACTCTAATGCTGATTTGGCTCGCTCTAAAACACCTTCGTCAATATCGCTGGCTGAGCGCGCCGGTGCAATCACCCTCACTTCATCACCTGGCTTTAATTTATCTGGTATCATATATTTCCTTTCCTAAAATTAATCAATCAAAAAACCTCCCGCAGGAGGCATAAAACAGCAATAAAACACCTCCTGCTTACATGTGGAGATGATGATGGATTGAGAGTAAATTCATCATAGTTTCAGCATATCATAGCCTTACTGAAAGATTAAAGCGATAAGCAAATTTCCACTGCTAGCACGCCATAATGTTTTTGGTCGGCAGCGGAATAATATTTGTTGTATTCGGCAGCGGCAGCTTCGGCACTGGTGGCATGCGGAATAACACGGTGGTAACCCTCGGCCTGCACCATTTCTAAAAAGGAATTGTAGTGGCGGATGGCGATAATCTCCACGCGTGCTTGATCTGGTTTGCCGTCGTGTAGTATTCCTTCGGCATCGCGAACATCGCGACGCAGGTGAATCTTATCGCCGACTCGGTACTCGGCAAATTTTCCGCGATTCAATCGACCTTCAACCGTCTTCCGCCCGGCGATAATATCGTCAAGTAATTTTGATTCTCGTCCTGAGTGCCAGATTTTCATAATTCCTACAGTGTTGTATCTTTTTTATAGTTTTTCTTAACTTCTTGCCAACAGCGATGCCATAGAATTATAGCACAGCCTATAAAAGTGTTTCTACTAGTCATGCCTACCAAACTACAATAAAATCTTTAGATTAGGCAAATCTTAAACAGCTATCGCCTGAGCTTCCGGCCAAATTCGCTGTACCAGCCGGCTTGCCGCGCGTGGTTAGCCGCACCCAAGCATCGCCATAGGCCTGGTCGATTGCCATCAGTCCTTGGACATCACGAATCTACCAACAGCCACCCTTCTATTGACACGATGGTCATAATTCGATACGATATGAATGAATACAAAAAGTTATTCATTCATATCGTTAACATGAAGGAGGTTGCCAGCGTTGGACAAAAGACAAGCATTAAAAACAGCTGCCTATGGTATCTTCTCAAAAAAGGGATATAAAGAGACCGGTATCTCAGAAATTGCTAAGCGCGCTGGGGTAGCAGTCGGTTCTTTTTACAACTACTACGACGGTAAAGAAACTATCTTTCTGGATGTGTACATTGAAGAAAACAACCGCATTCGCCAAGCGATGATGGACGACATTGATTGGCAGCAGGATTTGGTTGAGCTTGTAAGGCAGATTTTTGAACAGTCACGAAGCCTCGTTTCGTCCAGTAAAATTCTGGCGGAATGGCATAATCCAGCCATCTCTCGTACACTACGTGGTTATTATTCTTCGGGTAAGGGTAAGGCTACGAATACCTTCCATCAATTTTTGGTCGAAACCTTTACTGGTCGCATGGTGGCAGAAGGATATTCAGAGGAAAAAATTCAGGATATTTTACAGGTTTATAATTTGTTTTACTACATGGATATACATATCACTGAAGGCGATTTTCCAGGTATTAGTGGGACGCTGGAAATACTTGCCACTAACTTTGTTAAAGGTATCTTTACATCATGAAAAGGAGTAAAAAAATGGTAATCATCGTTATATCTATTCTTGCGGCTACAGGCCTTATCGCTTGGGGCGTTATCGCCTACTTAGGGAGAGGCCAAACGTTATCGGTCAAATCCATCGAAAACCCTAGCGGAGACCTTCATGTCATTCACCTAGCAAAGCCTGATAATATGACATGGAAGGCAGGCTCTTATGCCAAGATCACGCTACCCAGTACGGCATCTGATGGTGAAAAGAATGATCATAAGGGCGAACAGACAAGTCGTTGGCTGAGTATTGCCTCTAGTCCTGAGGATAATGAAATTATTATCCTAACCCACAATAGCGGTAGTCCTTATAAAAAAGCTTTGACGAGCCTACCAGCAGGTAGTCAGGTCAAGATGAGTTGGCTAGAATCTTCTTTGTCAGTTACAGACGGCAACGAGCCGCTGGTTTGCTTCGCCTCTGATGTCGGTATCTCAGCAATACGACCAATTGTCAGGCAGTGGGCCGGTAAACGCCCTATCATGCTCTATCACCTAGATAAGGGGGTAAAGGTCTTTGACAAGGAACTCTCAGAGCTAGCAAACAAAACAGCTAATATGACTTATGAGACCAGTGCTAACCTCTCTCAAAGCCAGGAACGCTTCAAGCAGGCGATTGATAGACATGGCAACAAGGCTCAATATCTCGTGGCAGGACAGCCCGACGATGTGAAAACGATGAAGAAACTCCTTGGAGACAACGCGATGTATGATAACGTCAAATCAAGTACTTTTCGGGGGTTGAAGTAGTCAATATGACCGCATGGGTTGCCGATAGGTGATACTTAGGCAGCTATCGCCTGAGCTTCCGGCCAAATTCGCTGTACCAGCCGGCTTGCCGCGCGTGGTTAGCCGCACCCAAGCGTCCCCATACACTTGGTCGATTGCCATCAAACCTTTATGCCGCAAGTCCGCCAGCACGTTCATCGCCGTTCGGCGTGGCATGCCCATTTGTACCGCCAACACAGCCGCCTCATCACCGCCGTCTTCGTAGACTTGCTGCAACACCAGCGCCTCGTTGGTGGTTAAGGTTACTTCTTGTGATTGTCTCGTCTTCATACTCATCCTTTCTTATGGTTATCGTGAGTATATGATAGCCAGACGGTCTGTAATTTCGCTGTAAAAGGTTGCGGCGCGGATATTGCTCAATAGCTAGTTTCACCCGCGCGCCGAGGCCAAGAACTTGCTATCACCCAGGTAGCGCCCGCGGTCACCTTCCAGATTACCGCACGAAAAAGCAGCGCCCGAGGAGGTAGACGCTGCTTTTGTGATGATTCGCCGCTGATTAATTGGTCTGCGGCGCAGTGTTGGTGGTTGACGGCTGCGCCGAATCCGTTTGCCCTGACGGAGCGGTTTGGTTGTTTTGCGCGGTGCCGTTATTATTCTTGGTCGCTGGCGTTTGGGAGCTTTGACCAGTCTGGTTCTGGCTACCGCCTGGTGCGCCGCCCGTTTGTCCACCCGGCCCGCCTAGCTGGCTATTCTGGGTTCGACTCATGCCCGGCGGGCCACCAGCCTGGCTATTTATGCTGCCATTTTGCGAGCCACCGACCTGCATACCGACGACAAAGCTGAGCGCACAGGCCACTACGCCGCCGACTGCTAGGCCGGTAATTGCCCCGGCGCTGAGGCCACTTTTGCCAGAGTTTGTGCCGTTTGGACGCGGTGCGGGCGGCTGATCATAGACCGCTTCTGGCGTGGTGAGTTGTGCTTGCTTGGTTTGTAAAATTGCCATAATTTCTCCTTTCGTTACGTTACTCTCTCGATAATTCATACAATGTTACATCGCTACCTCCATAATTGACGACCGTGCCAGTTTGCTTGACCCACGTCGTGATTTCATTGTTGCCACCGCCTGGCCCACCGCCACCGCGACTATGCGAGCTGCTGGCGTAATATCTAACTTTGCCGACCTTCACTAATTGCTTAAATTGCTCCAGCGTCAGTGGCGTATCGCTACCGTTAAATCCACCGACCGCCATCACTGGATGGCCGCTGGTCAGCTGAATCGCCGCTGATTCATTGGCACTCGCCACCGCCACCAACCAGGTTGCGCCATGTTGATGCTCTACGAGATACTGCACCAACTGGCTATTGGCCTGCGACGATTCATTATTACTACCCCGCATCGCCGTGGAACTCGGCCCAGCCGTCGGAATGCTACCGGTGTGCGCGACGTTGACTGTCGCCAATGTATAAACCGTCGGGGCAAGTGTACAGGCGGATATGGCGGTGATAATCGCCAAGTTTTGTAGCCACCGCCGCGGCACATAGAGATTAACCAGCAGTCCAATCATCCCCGCAAGACCCAGCAACCCAACCGTCCATATCAGCCACGTCATCGTGCCAGCGTAACCGAGGATAATCACCGCTATCACTGCCGTCACACCAACCAGCACCGGCAGTAGCCACGCATACGGTTTACGTCTGGTATACGCGCCCCACAGAAACGGCAGGCTGATACCGACGAGTGCCGCCACCGCTGGCGCCATCACCACTACGTAGTACGGGTGAATTACGCCGCTGGTCATACTGAAAATCATGATGTGAATCAGTAGCCACAGCATCCAGAAAATTACTGCCGCCCGCCCACGATTCGTTCGGGGTGTTTTACGCAAAATCCATAACATCAGCCCGCCACCCGCCAGCGCCAAGACCAACAACCAGGCAATATTTGGCCCAAAATCATTGTTAAAGATTCTGAAAATTCCCGTTTGCCCACCGAAACCCGTACCGCCTGGACCATGTCCGCCACCAGGACCACCGCCCATACCACCTGGCATCATACCGGCGCCGTCTGCCATAGTCTGCGTGGTATTACCAGCAGTTTGAAGTGCCGCAGCGCCATCCGCACCACCACGTGGTGGCGTACCACCGCCCCCACCACGCCCACCGAGTAGTCGACCAAGGCCGTTATAGCCAAAAATCAAACTCCAAATATTGTTATCATTAGTGCTACCCACCCACGGCCGGCTACCAGCTGGCGTCAGCCAGACCAGCACACTCCACCATAGCGTCGACATCGTGGTGATGACGCCGGCAAACATCACGTGCAGAAACCGCGTGACGATCGGCGGCTTGGCAAACACCAGATAGACTAGCACCATCGCCGGTAGCACCATCAGCCCTTGCAGCATCTTGGCATTAAACGCCAGCCCCGTGAATAGCCCCGCCAAACCCAGCCACAGCAGTGGCCGTTTACCTTCCAGCGAGCGTAAAAACGCGTAGCCGCTGGCGGTCAACATCAATGTCAAAATCGCATCGGGGTTGTTGAAGCCAAACATCAGTGCCGCCACCGGTGTTAGCATTAGTGTCGCTCCAGCAATCACAGCACTAGTAAAACCGAACTGCCGTTTCACCGCACCGTACACCAACCACACCGAACCAACTCCCGCCAACACGCTTGGTAGTAACATTGAGAAACTCGAAAAGCCAAACAACCGAGTGCTCAGTCCCATCACCATCGTCGCTAGTGGTGGCTTATCAATCGACACGTAATTAGCCGCGTCCAGACTACCAAACAACCACGCTGTCCAATCCTGGCTGGCCGCCTGTACCGCCGCCGCATAGTAACTATTGGCCATACCATTATGGAGCGCGCCAAACAAATACAACCCACCAGTCAGTACCAACAGCACTGGTAGCGTCCACTTATCAAACCACGACCGTTTGTCTAGTTCTTTATTGACACGGTACAGCCCTTTCAGATCATCGACGGCCGTTTTCACAATTTTCACGCGGCTATCCGTATCCTCAATCCAGGTTACCGGCTGTTCGTGAATCGGCACGCCCGCCCGCTCGGTTTTGATCAACAGCTCAGTATCAAAGAACCACTCGTTGTCTTTGATTTTCGGTAAAAACTTTGCGGCGACATCCCGGCGAATTGCCTTGAAACCACACTGCGCGTCGCTAAACTTGGTACGCGACGTCCATTTGATGATTTTATTATAGCAACGCGAGATGAACTCCCGCTTCACGCCACGACTAGTTCTAGAATCTTTCATCAACCGCGAGCCAATCGCCACGCCAGCCTCGCCCGCCACCAACGGCTGAATCATTGGCAGAAAATCGTCCAGGCTTGTCGACAGGTCAACATCCATATAGGTCAAGATGTCCGCTGGACTATTCTGCCAGACCTGTTTGAGCGCCCGCCCGCGACCGCGCTCCGCCAAGCTAACGACCTGCACCGATTGGTGCTTTTCCGCTAAGTTCTTGGCAATTTCCAGCGTCTTGTCCTGACTGCCATTGTCAGCGATGGTGATTTGGTAGCGATACGGCAAGCGTTTCGCCATATACTCATCAAGCGTCGTGATACTTTGCTGGAGGATTTTTTCCTCATTAAGCACCGGCACGACAACATCAATGAATGGACGGGCAATCGCCCGAAACGCCGGCTGGCTCTCAGTAGCGGCGAGGTGTCGCGACCGAGCCAGCGGTTGGGGTATGGTTGCTGCTTTCATAGTCATGCCAGCAACTATAGATGAGGGGTCTGTAATTTTGCTTTAAACAAACTTTATACTTAATAACACGTTAACGGTTCTCAAAAATACCAACCCTTATAAGATAAGGGTATAGAAAGTGATCATACCCTATCTTTTCCCGGTAAGGATACTATCACGGGCATATTGCCATCCATGGAAGGCCCGTATTGGCCAGGTTTAACATAAAGGAGCACTAAAAGCTGTGTGATTATACTAATATAAGTATTTTCAATCATTACAAGACTGAACTCATCACTATGCTGACCTATCGCATCATAACTGTCATATGGATTGGAACGAAGTAGTTTATGAGCTACATTCCAATGATGACGCATGTACACAATATCAAGCACTTTCACAAAAAGCCCTCTTCTTATGCGTGAATCACTTCCAGCGGCACTGAGCGCTTTAGCAACAAAACATATTTGCCGGTTTAAACACCTCTTGTCTGCTTTTGTTTTTGCTTTATATTTTTTACATAAGGATTTCTGTGGTGTTCCTCTAGGACTAAACCGTTCAGCTATTTTCTTATATTGAGGGTTATTAAGCTCAGATAGACATTCTGTGGCTTTAAAATAATTTAGATAAGCTTCTGAATCAAAACCAAGACTGTCTAATTCTTTTGCTCTCCTCCAGTAATTTAGCATTGTCTTGAGACCCTTTTTACGACTACTTCCAATGTCCTTTATTATTCGCTCTGCCAACTCTAGACTATATTTACTGTACTTCACTGAACTATTCTGATGAATTGAAGGAAAAATATCTACTCCTTCAGCATGAACATACACCCCACTATAACCCCCTCATAACCCCATTTCATATCTAATTCCATACTGAAGTAGCCCAAATTCCTGATATGTCCAACAATACGATTCATAACATTTTCTATATCCCTATCGTCACTAATTGAATGATTCTGAGGGAGAGGATATGTTTTTTGCGACTCAGCCCTTATGTAGTTATTAGAAAACGCAACATTCCACTTTTCGCCATTTAGGGAAACTGTCGTTGAAAAATTTATATTACTGGGCTGAGTAGTAATCTTTACCCATATATATGTTTCACTAGATATCGGCACGTTCATCTCCCAGTACTTAGCTCGGGATGTTGTTTTATAATGTCACACCCCCGTTTTGCTAGTTTGTATTTAGGAGTGCCTCGACTGCTATATTCATGTGTTAGCAAACCCAGCGACACCATCTCATCAAGGTTAGCTTCAAGCTCTCCAGAATCTATATCATTAAGCTCTTTGAGTAGTTCGGGGTTACTTACACTACCGAGGGGGTGTATTGTGCTTCCGCCCATATGACGAACGACTGCCAACTCCCTAAGGTCAGTCATTGACCCAAATAACCTAAGTATAAACATTTGTAGTATATCTAAGGCAATTGTTTGCTGACGATTTAAAGTCGTAATTTTATTGAAATTTTGCCTTTTTGACTGTTCGTTTTTCTTTCTCACTTCACTATTATCTAATAGACGCATTGCTAAGCTGCTCAACGTGAGATACTCATAGGCACGTACTGGATCATTTATATTACCATCCGATGTATGGCTCTTTTCATTACGAAACCGATCAATAGCCATAGTCAAGAATTTGACGGCACTCTGGAAATCATTGTCAACATTTTCTGCTGACGCGCCTTTAATATACAGCCCGCCTTTACCAAATGCTTCAGACCCGGTTTCGTATGTGGTTAGTTCGCGGAGTCTATCGCGAACAACCTTAAAACTTTTTTCGACAGCTTCTGGATAATGCTCGTCTGTATACAGTTTAGAGCATTTTTGTTTAACATTTTTATGTAGATTTCCTAAAGCTTGAGTACTTATCGGCTCCTCAGTGTTACTCACCTTTTTACTCTCTAAAAATTCTAGAATACCAATCAAGAGACTACGGCACTTCTTTAAATTTCTAAAATAAGTTTTAGCCCTTAGCCTAGCATTAATATCAGGATTACAGTTGACGACAGCTCCATGCCCATCACTAAGCATATTAAATTCCTGAACCTCACTAGATTCACCCAATACCTCTCTTAGTAAAAGCTTAGTTTGTGTGTGCCATGATTTATAATTATCATAGTTTTCAGCCCTTTCAAGGTCATCAATCTTATCAATCTGAGCTTTCAATAGCCGTATTTGTGCACTTTTTTTCATATCTACCTCTCTCTAGATTATACATCAATCAGAAGAGCGATAACTTAGCATGAGTCACACTTTAAAATAGTCGAGGCTCTTAGTTCTTTACAGCTATTTTACAGCCCCACCCACTATACTCACCCGCATGACTATTCGCAAACAACTTACCACTTTTACTGCCATCGGCGTTCTTAATACCGCCATTGACATCGCAATATACACTCTGTTGATATGGCTCACCGCACCGCTACTATTGGCCGTCATCATTTCAACCACCGCAGGAATGGTTTGTAGTTATGTTCTCAATAGGCGCTTCACCTTCAAAACCGACCGCCAGCCAATCGTCCAGTTTATTTGCATCACCCTCACCGGCCTATGGGTTCTACAGCCAGTCGTCATATGGCTGCTCGTCCAACTGTTCGGGATAACCAGCACTTTTGGTTTGATCATGGCAAAATTAGCCTCCACCAGCGTCAGCCCAGCGTGGAATTTCGCGTGGTACCGAATTGTATTTCAAGGAACAAAGAAAAAACACCTCCCTAGAAGTGCCTTTTCATGGCTCCGGGGGCGGGGTTCGAACCCGCGGCCTATTGGTTAACAGCCAACCGCTCTACCGCTGAGCTACCCCGGAATACCTGTCGTATTATAGCGAGTTTTACAGCGGTTGTAAAGTTACTGGTGGACGATTGCCAGGGCTTTTTTCAAGATTGCTGCTTCCGAGCGCGACTTTTCATCATCCGCCGCTTCCCGCCGGTTAATCTCCCTCTCTAAATTATGCCACCACGCTGCTGGCTTTTCCTGCCGCAGCACCAGCGATCGTATCTCACCATCACGCTTATCGAGCATGCCGGCTGCCACCAAATTATCGACATGCTTGGCCACCGTTGAGACTGACTTATACCCCAAAGCCCGCATAATTTCCCGCAGCGTCGGACTATAGCCATTGCCCTTGATAAATCCATCGATGAAGTCCAGCAGTATTTTTTGCTTTTTTGTTGGCTGCATGCCTTTAGTATAACCTGCCCGCACTATTTGCGCTATACTAAAGAGGTGAAGCGAATATCATCGACGATATATGTGTGGCTACTGGCCGTTGTGCTGTTTGGCGGCGCACTGTCACTACAGCCGAGCATCAGCCTGGCGATGCTCGATTTTCCGTCACTCCGCATCGGACTATATCAAGTGGTGGTGATCGGCGTCATTGGCTGCGGTCTTGGTATAATGGTGCGCCAGCGACTGCGGCCTCGCGGGCGATGGTGGTGGCTCGGCATTGGCATGCTGGCTATCACTAGTGTCGTTGGGCTGTTATTATCCTATGTCCGAGCGCGTACCGCATTATACACGGCATCGCTTTTATTGCTGCTAATAACCGCGGTATGTGCTGCCCTGATATACCGGGCGTTATCGACGAGCGATCGGCGCCGCCTCATGACAATTGGCCTGTGGAGCGGCATCGTCTTTGGTATATTGGCGGTGCTACAGCTCATCTTTGCTCACGTTGAACCAACAGCGTTCGGTACGCTCTGCTCAGGTTGTCACGCCGGCGTGTTTGGCTTTGTCAGGATCAATCTATTTGCTGCTGAGCCGCAATTTTTAGCAAGCAGCTTGCTACCGGCCCTGTTCGTCGGACTGTGCTGGCGAGAGAGGCGGCGACTGGCAGGCTGGAGCGTTTTTGGTAGCAGTGTGGCAATCAGCCTCACCTTTTCGCGCGGCGCGTTTATCGCGGTAATTGGCGCAGGCATCGTGTATGGCGTTGTCCGCTGCTGGCAGCGATGCAGAAGCGAGGCTCGTTCTATTGACACCGTGGAGCCTATTCGTCGTGACGCGTGGCGTCAACTCGGCATCATCACGGCGGGGTTCGTGGTTGGATGTACCCTACTGCTGGTATCAGCGGTGGTTCGCTATCACGACACGCCGCACATTGCCTATAATACTGCAGTGAGCATGCTTGACCAGTTGTCGCTCGGCCGCATCAAATTACCACAAAAAAATACCATCCCAACGCCGGGTGGCACACCCTCACCGCAAGCACCACCAACCAACGAGACCACGGCACCGAAATCATCACCATCACCACCCGTCACCCAGCCAAACCCGCTCGCACCATCAGCCAATTTCCAGCCATCGGGTTTCGTCGCCGCTTCGGCTAATGACCGACTCAACGCCGCTCAACTGGCGCTCCGAGCCTGGGCAGCAAGTCCACGCACCATACTCTTTGGGACTGGCCTTGGCAATCTCGGCAGCTTTATCCAACATCAGCTGCATCAACCGGTATCGACCGATCACACGGTGTACATTTTCTATGTTTTGCTGCTGAGTAATATCGGCGTTGTCGGTGTGCTGCCACTATTGGTACTGCTCGCCGTTACGCTATGGCGCAGCGGCCAATGGTTGTCAAAACCGTGGGGGCGATTTGCCTTACTGTTAACGACGGCCATCGCCATCCACTTTTGGTTTTTTGGCAGCTTGATCAACTCGGTACATTGCCTTGCATGGATTGGTATTTTCTTGTATAATCACCCCAAAGGTCATGAAGAAGAACTCTGATTTTTACTTCAAATTGGTGTTGATCGGGCTGGACGTACTGGCGCTAGTTGGTGCGTTCACGGCGGCATACATCATGCGCGTATCACTCGACACGCGGCCTTTCCATGTACAAATCGGGGCGCTGGAGTTTATCACGTCGATTGTACTGATGCTGCCGCTATGGGTTGTCTTGTTCTCGTTTTTTGGGTTATACGACCGTGAGCACTACATTCATCCGCTGCGCGAATTTTGGCGACTTGGCATGGCGGCGGTTTGCGGCATCATGATGATGATTTCCTTTAGTTTCTTTAGCAACACACCGCTCTTTCCGGCTAAGATGGTGGTGATTTATGCGCTGATCATCAGCTTTGTCATCTTGCTCATCCTGCGTAGCGCTGCCAATATCGTGCGGCTGCATCTGCTGCGCAAAAATATCGGCATCAAGCGCGTGGCGCTGGTCGGCAACGCCGAATCGACGCGGACGCTGGCCGAGTTTATTAGCGCCCATCCGTCAACCGGCTTTCACCTCAGTGCTATTGTATCCAAAGATGAGCTCATTCCGCCACGACTCAAGGGTTTGCGGCGCTCGACACTGGCATCGGCGCTGACTCGCGATAAAATTGACGCCATTATCCAGACCGACACCACCCGCAGCGAAGCGCACTATAACTTGGCCGAGCAGCACTATCTCGATTTTTATCAAGCGCCGGCCCTCGATGGCCTGATGACGGCGCGCCATACGGTCGAGATTATCAATTCCGTGCCGCTGGCATATATTCACCCAACGCCGCTAGCTACCGGCTACGGACGCGTGGTCAAACGACTGATGGATCTCATCGGTGCGACCATTGGTATTATCGTCACCTCGCCGATCATGCTATTGGTGGCAATCGCCGTTAAGCTCGGCGACCCGCGCGGCCCCGTACTGATGCATGGGCAGCAGCGGCGACGTTTGACCCAGTTTAATCGCCCGTTCAAAGTGTATAAGTTTCGCTCGCACTACGCCAAGTTTGACGGCAAGACTGACGAGGAGGTATTCACCATGATTGGCAAGCCAGAGCTGATCGACGAATATCGCCAGAACGGTGATAGGCTCAATCACGACTTTCGCGTCACGCCGGTTGGTCGTTTCATTCGCCGGTTTAGCCTCGACGAGCTGCCGCAGTTATTTAATGTTATCAAGGGCGATATTAGCCTCGTTGGGCCGCGGGCGCTGGTGCCGCACGAGCTGAGTAACTACGAGAAAAAGCACACGCTGCTGACGGTCAAATCTGGCCTGACCGGCCTGGCGGTTGTGTCGGGGCGACGTAGTATCGGCTTTGAAGAGCGGCGGCGACTGGATCTTTATTATGTGCAAAACTGGAGTTTGTGGCTGGATATCACCATCCTCCTCAAGACCTGCCTGGTCATCTTTAAGAAGGAGTCGTGATGCGCGCCCAGCCGACCATCGCGATCGTTCATGACTGGCTGTATGGTGGCGGTGCCGAGCAGGTTGTTTTGGCGCTGCACCGGCTCTATCCTGACGCCCCAATTTATACCTCGTATTGCTCGAGAAGGTGGCGAGAGAAGCTTGATAACAAGGTGGTAACTGGTTATTTGCAGTATTGGCCATTTGCCCAGCTCAGGCGACTACTGCCGGTACTCAGGCAGCGGTGGTTTGCGCGGCTGGATCTCGAGCAATTTGATATTATTATTTCTAGTTCTGGCAATGGCGAGGCCAAGTTTATCCGAACCACCCGCCCCAACCAACGGCACATTTGTTATTGTCATACGCCGACGCATTTTTATTGGCGGCACTACCAAGAATACCTGCGTCGACCGAGCTTTCGACCGCGGTGGCTGGCGCGACTGGGCCTGCGGCTACTGGTCCGACCTCTCAGGCGACGTGATTATCAGGCGGCGCAGCGGGTTGATGTTTTCTTGGCTAATTCCACCGCCATTCAAGCTGATATCAAGCAATTCTATGACCGAGACAGTATCGTCGTCTTTCCGCCGGTACAAACAACCAGCTTTATGGCGCTCGCAAAAACCAGGCCACGCTCCGTCACACTACCCACCCGGCCGCGCTGCCTGGTGTGGGGGCGACTGGTGCCGATGAAGCGGCTGGATTTGGTGATTGAGGCCTGTCAGCAACTTGGTTGGCCGCTCGACATCATGGGCGATGGGCCTGATCGCGAGCAGCTAGAGAAGCTGGCGGGCGAATCAACGCGCTTTCTTGGCTACGTCAGTGACGAGGCCCGGGCTGCCGCCATTCAACAAGCCGACTTATTTATCTTTACCGCCCACGAAGATTTTGGCGTCGCACCAGTTGAGGCCTTGGCCGCTGGACTGCCGGTGGTGGCCTACCAAGCTGGTGGCGCGCTGGATTATATCAGCCCCGGTAAGAATGGCTGGTTTTTCGCTGAACAAACAGTTGAGAGCTTGGTAGCAACGCTTCAAACACTGCCCGACCAGCGAGTCTCGCCGCGGGCCATCGCCGCCTCCGCCAAACCATTTGCCGAGCATGCCTTTACACTCGCTATAAAGAAAATTGTGACCAACGAAAGGAGGGGTGCTCATGCGCATCGCCATTGATGCTCGGACACTACGGACGAGCACTGGCCGTTACGTCGAACGGCTGATTCACTACTTACAAAAAATTGACGACAGGAATGACTATATTATCTTGCTCAAACCAAAGGACATGGACAGCTGGCAGGCTGATAACCCACGCTTTCAGAAAGTCGCCTGTCCATTTGCTGAATTCTCATTTGCCGAGCAACGGGGTTTTAAGAAACAACTGGAGGAGCTGCACCCAGATCTCGTGCACTTTGCAATGGTTCAGCAGCCCGTGTGGTACCGGGCCAGCCCGGTCGTTACCACCATGCAAGACCTGACCACCGTTCGATTCAGCAACCCCGACAAGAACCCGGTGGTCTTTTGGGTGAAGCAGCAAATTTATAAATGGGTCAATAAAAAAGTCGCCAGAAAGTCGGCTCATATCATCACTATTTCTGAATTTGTGAAGCGTGACTTGGTGGATTTTACCGGGGTCAGTCCAGACAAGATTACCGTGACACTTGAGTCCGCCGACGAGCTACCAAAGGGCAATGATCCGGTCAAAGAGCTGGTTGGAAAAAAGTTCATCATGTATATTGGCCGGCCGACACCGCATAAAAATCTGCGGCGGCTGATCGATGCATTTGCACTGTTACAGCAGAAACATCCTGAGTTGACATTGGCACTGGCTGGCAAAAAGGACGGTAACTACGCTCGCCATGAGGCATACGTTACTGAACGCGGTATCACAAATGTCGTCTTCACCGGTTTTGTGTCGGACGAGCAAATGCGCTGGATGTACGAGCATGCAGCCGTGTATTGCTTCCCGTCGCTGAGCGAGGGCTTTGGCCTGCCGGGCCTCGAAGCCATGCTACACGGCGCACCGGTCGCCTCGAGCACCGCCACTTGCCTACCAGAAACGCATGGCGAGGCGGCGCATTATTTTGATCCATATAGCGTCGAGGACATGGCGCGGGCAATTGACGAACTTCTGACTGACGAGAAACGACGCCATGACCTCATCAAGAAGGGTAAACAGCATGTCAAAACCTTCTCGTGGCAGCGAATGGCCGAGCAGACGTTGGCGGTGTATGAACAATATGGCCGCCAAGACACTAGCTCATAGGTCATAATCCAGCCCATCACATTAGGTACGTACGCCTGTAGTCATAACCGTTTAGGTTGCGTGGACTTCTGGGCTATTTTTGCAATTTCTTCGCGATGTCACCGCACTTAGCAGCCACATCTCGCCGCGCCACCAACACACCGTCTGGCGTATTGACCACCACTACATTGTCAAGGCCGATCACCGCCACCGGCTTATCCGGCTGCTCATTGCGAATATAGGTATTAGCGACATCGATGGTATGAATGTTGTCACCGTATGCGTAATTACCCGCCTCGTCCTTGGTCACCGCGTCGTGTAGATCCTTAAAATTACCGATGTCCATCCAGTCAAAGCTGGCTGACACCATGGCTAGTTTATGAGCCCTCTCGATCAGGGCGATATCGATCACTTGATTATCTAGCGCCAGGTATGTGTGATTATAAGCCTCGCTACCAAAGTCAGCAATTGACGCCAGCGTCTGATAATTCGACCACAAATCTGGAGCGCTCTGCTGCATTTCACGCATAAACACCTCGACCGAGCCAACGAAGTAGCCGCAATTCCACAGATAATTTCCCGACTCAACATACCGCTTCGCCGTCTCGTAATCAGGCTTCTCTTTGAACGACTCGACATTATAGACGCCCGCTTGAGCATCAATCACCCCATCGCGCTGAATATAACCAAAGCCAGTTGACGGGAAGGTCGGCTCAATGCCAATAAGCGTAATACAACCACGCTCGCGAGAAATGCGCGCTGCTGTAGCAAACGAGTGGGCAAACCCCTGGACGTCACGTACATTATGATCGGAATGAATAAAGGCAATCGGCTCAGTCCGGTCATGGTGGCGATTGATATAATCCAGGGCCAACACGATACAGTGCGCCGTTCCCCGCCGTCCCGGCTCGATCAAAAAGGCCTCGTCCGGTAGCTCCGGCAGCTGCGCCCGCAGCGCCCCGGCGTGGCTCGCCTCGGTCACCACGTAGATAGTATCGCCAAGCTTTCTGGCCCGGTCATAGGCTTGTTGGACCATGGTGCGCTCTGATGTGAGAGCTAATAGTTGTTTGGGTTGAGTGGAGGTTGAGAGTGGCCAGAGGCGCGTGCCTGAGCCGCCGGCGATAATGACGATAATCATAATGGTCATTATACAATATTCATCATCTCATGTATAATGAGGCTATGACAAAGATGCTAGTCACGGGAGGCGCGGGGTTCATTGGCTCGAATTTTGTGCATTATACCGTCAAACATAAGCCAGAATACGACATCACCGTTATCGACAAACTAACGTATGCGGGTAATCGCGCTAATTTACAGCCAGTGGCTGACCAGATCGACTTTGTGGAAGGTGATATTTGCGACGCAGAGTTGATGGATAAATTAGTGGCTGAAAATGATATCATCGTGCATTTCGCCGCCGAAAGCCATAATGATAATTCTCTGCGCAACCCGCGGCCGTTTGTCGAAACCAACGTGGTCGGTACTTACACAATTCTTGAAGCTATCCGCAAGCACGGTAAGCGCCTACACCACATCTCGACCGACGAAGTGTTTGGCGACTTGGAACTCGACGATCCAAACCGCTTCACTGAAGATACGCCGTACAATCCGTCCAGCCCCTACTCCAGCACCAAAGCATCTAGCGATATGCTGGTACGTGCTTGGGTTCGCAGCTTCAATGTCAAAGCGACAATTTCCAATTGTTCCAACAACTACGGCCCCTACCAACACATCGAAAAATTTATTCCGCGCCAAATCACCAATATCTTGAGCGATATCAAGCCCAAGCTGTACGGCACTGGCGAGCAAGTTCGCGACTGGATTCATGTCGATGATCATAATGCTGCCGTCCATCTCATCCTAGAAAAAGGCAAACTGGGCGACACCTACATCATTGGTGCCGACAACGATCACGTCAACAACAAGATGGTGATTGAACTGATTTGCGAGCTGATGGGTAAAGGTAAAGATTGGTACGAGCACGTCAATGACCGCCCCGGCCACGACATGCGTTATGCCATGGACTCCAGCAAACTACGCCGCGAACTAGGTTGGCGGCCTGAATACACCGATAACCAAACTGGCATGCACGACGGTCTACTGCAAACCATTGAATGGTACCGCGATCACGAAGATTGGTGGAAAGCGCAAAAAGAGGCCGTTGAGGCAGCTTATGCAAAGCAGGGGCAATAGAGAATGGTTGCTACAAAAGATATATATTCTCAGCGCGAAATGAACTTTTGCCGACGATGCGGCACAGCACTGAATCAAACATCTGGCGGGTTTTGGGTCTGCGATAATCAGCATAGTATTTTTAACAATCCCCTGCCAACTGCTGGGGTATTCTTTTTGACATCTGACAGACAACATGTCGTATTGTCCCGGCGAGCTATTAATCCCGGTAAGGGTATGGTTGATTGTATCGGTGGTTTCCTAGAAGCGGGTGAAAGCATTGAGGATGCTACACATCGTGAAATCACCGAAGAAACAGGGCTAACGAAAGAATGGTATAGCCCGCTCACCTACTTCTGCTCAGTACCTGCGACCTATCATTTCCAGGGTGAAGACCTACCAGTCCTCACCAGTCTATTCTGGGCAATCCTGCATACCGATGCACAACCGAAACCAGGCGATGACGTTGCTGAAATAGTCACGTTACCGCTTGACGGAATTAACCCCGAGATCGTGTTCAATGATGATATTAGAAAAGGTTTTAAAAAGTTCTTGGAGGAGGAAGTATGAACTTTGACCCATCAAATTATAACGAACTCACCGTCACTGAGTCACCAATCCCAGGATTATTTGTAATCACAATGCCTGTCCACGGTGATAATCGCGGCTGGTTCAAAGAAAACTACCAAAAGGAAAAAATGGAAGCACTGGGACTGCCGTCATTTGACATTGTGCAAAACAACATCAGCTTTAACGATAAAGCCGGTGCTACCCGCGGCCTCCACGCCGAGCCGTGGAACAAATTTATCTCCACCGCCAATGGACGCGTCTTTGGTGCTTGGTGTGATCTACGTCAAGGCGACAGCTTTGGTCAGGTCTTTACCCACGAAATCAACCCAGGCACGGCTATCTTCGTACCGAATGGCGTCGCGAATGGCTTTCAGACATTAGACGACAACGTTGCTTATACTTATCTTGTTGACGCTCACTGGTCACCAGATGCTAAATATACCTTTGTGAATCTGTTCGACCCGGAGCTTGGTATTGATTGGCCGATCAACAAGGACCAGGCAATTATTTCTGAAAAGGATGCTGCTCATCCGCTACTTGCAAACGTAATCCCAATGGAGGTTTAACATGGATAACAGTCATATTTTTATCGTCGGCGCCAATGGTCAGCTTGGTACTGCACTACGACAACGATACCCAGGCAGCCGATCTGCTGATGTAGGCGAACTTGATATTGCAGACCGCAATTCAGTTGAATCGTTTGACTGGTCAGGTATTTCGATCATTATGAATGCTGCCGCTTTCACCAATGTTGATGGTGCCGAGGCTTCAGAAGGACGCGTTGCCGCCTGGAAAGTAAACGCATCAGCAGTCGCAAACCTTGCCCGAGTCTGCCGCCAGCACGACATGACTCTCGTGCATATTTCCAGCGATTACGTCTTTGACGGCACGAAAGAACCCCACGCTGAAAATGAGCCGTTTAGCCCACTCAATGTCTACGGCGAGAGTAAGGCTGCTGGTGATCTCGTTGTTGAACAGCTAGAAAAATTCTATCTCCTCCGCACCACCTGGGTTATCGGCGAAGGTAAAAACTTCGTTCGTACCATGTTGGGACTCGCCGAGAAGAACATCTCGCCGACGGTGGTTAGCGATCAAATTGGCCGCCTGACATTCACGAGCGAACTCGTTCGGATTATTGATCATCTGTTAACTACACGGGCACCCTTCGGCACATACAACGCCACAAACGATGGCCCGCTTGCTTCTTGGGCAGACATCACCCGCCGTATCTTTAACCTAGCTGGACGTGACGACCTCACCGTTACTGACACGACAACCGCTGAGTACTTTGCTGGCAAAGAAGGCATTGCTCCTCGACCGCTCGGTAGCGATATGAGTCTCGACAAACTACACGCAACCGGTTTCATTAGCCACGACTGGACCGAAGACCTTCGTCAGTATATCAACAACGAGCAGCAGTCAGCCCACGCCTAGCGGGCTGCTGCCTCCTCTTGAATCTCTTTTGCTAATTTAGCCAGATTTTTTCTTGGTATATCTTCGTTACCAAAATAGCCACCACCAATAACGTGTTCAAGTTTTTCGAGGTGATCTTGATAGTCTGAACCTTGGACATTACGAAGCCACTCCCTGCCTTTTCTAAATGATGCAAGCTCACGATTACACGAATCGTGGAGAGTTTCCTTATCCGGCAGCGCCGCATCACTTTCAACAAATACGAGTGGAACATTTGGAGGAAATATCTTGTCAGCAATCCACATTGTGCGCGGCAAGTGATCTTGACCAGCAACGATCACGAGCGGAGTTTCCTCACTAAACTCAAAGCCATAAACACCATTCTCAATAGCAGTCGCAACATTGAGGAGGTTAGTATTCGTATCAACCGAATCGGGTTCCTCTATCACGCGATCCGCTGGTACGCCATGTTCTAGGGCTGACTCTTTCATAAGTACCGACTCACCAGTTCGTGGATAACTTTTGTACTCTTTAAGAAATGCTTTTGCTACCTCGTAGTTATTATCGGCATCGACCCCACACTTGGCCATAATATTATGAAACGCTTGGTGCGCTAGTTTGGATTTTACCTGCATCTGTTTGGCAACTTCATTAAAAATACCAAGATCCTTGTCTGCCAACAGCCGAAGCATCTGCCCCTCTGATATATGAGTAACGTCCTCGACATTCACGCCTGCAGCCTCAGCCAGAACTGGCAATGCAAACATCATATCAATATAGCGGTTGTGCATCCAAGCGGTAGGAATGACTTTTACATCTTCATTGCCTAGCTTACATGCCTCATGAAACAACTCGCTTGAAGTGGCAACATTCGACCGAGCGGATGCCGTGTCCGTAGTGTTTCGCTCTGGAAACGCTGGGTCATGATTTGGATCAACTACAATTTCACGACCAACACAAATGACTGCGCCCGCTGTTTTGAGCGCCTCTTTCACCGCCGCATTATTCCTGTCAACACTGGTAATATTATTATAACCAAAACTGTCTGGCACAAATGGTACGTAAGTAATGTCGCGCTTGCCGCCCAACGCCTCGGTAACTTCGCACATTAGCTGATGATGAAAGGCATAATCCTCATATTGCCGATCAGACTCTTGTACTGCTGTATTAGGTACCGAGGTCTGTTCCGGAGAGCCGGTGGCCTGTCCCTCAGACGGAACAGTGTTACCGTGATGAAATGTGTCTCTTTCTGGCATGTAGTAGTTTCCTTTTAGAGATAGAAGCTTCTCGCTGAAGACTATCTCATACAATACGTGTTTTACGATTTAGACTTTAGCAGATTTAGAGGAAAAAGTCAAGGATGATTCCTTGTATCACTTGGTGAAATATATGTTATAGTGGGTATGTAACACGAAGGAGGTTTATGAAAGGAATTATCTTAGCGGGTGGATCAGGTACACGATTGTGGCCAATTACCAAGGCAATCAGTAAGCAGCTGATGCCGATCTACGACAAACCGATGGTCTACTACCCCTTACAACACTGATGCAAGCTGGGATTCGTGATATTTTGATTATTACCACACCCGAAGAGCAAAGCGGCTTTCAACGACTACTGGGTAATGGTTCACAGTGGGGTATCAACTTACAATACGCCGTGCAACCAAGCCCAGACGGTCTCGCCCAGGCGTTCATCATTGGTGAGGAGTTTGTCGGTGACGATAAGGTGGCCTTGGTACTTGGTGACAATATTTTTTACGGCGCGGCACTTGATGATTCGTTACGGGCATGTACCGATCCGGAGGGCGGTGTCGTCTTTGCGTATGAGGTGTCTGATCCGGAACGCTATGGCGTCGTCGAGTTTGACAAAGACAATCAAGCAGTGTCAATTGAAGAAAAACCGGCCCAGCCAAAGTCAAACTTTGCGGTGGTTGGACTTTATTTCTATGACAACGATGTGATTGAAATTGCCAAAGGCGTTCAGCCGAGCGATCGTGGCGAGCTAGAGATTACTTCAGTCAACGCTGAATACCTACGCCGTGGCAAATTAAAAGTGCAAGCACTTGATAACGGTGATGTCTGGCTTGATACAGGAACTATCAGCAGCCTAACCGACGCCGAGGACTTCGTTCGTGTCGTTCAAACCCGTACTGGGCAAATCGTTGGTAGTCCAGAAAAAACTGCCTTTCAAAATGGTTGGATTACTCGCGAGCAGCTCGAGAAACTTGCCAAACCGCTCAAAAAATCAGGGTATGGAACATACTTGGTCTAGGATGTTCTACCCTATTTTTGGTAACTCACTACTGTAAAATTGATTTATCGTATACTAAGCAGCCATACTATTTACGGCTGCTTAGTCTATAAACAAGTCTGGAACAGTGCCGCTACTTTTCTTCGATATTTTTTCTCTTGGTAAAAATAACTAATCGAAACACTAGAAAGTTCCAAACCGCAAAAATTGCCGTTATGACAACCTTTGCCCACTGAATCTCTAATATATGGAAGTTAACGAGCGCATCAACTGCCGCCGAAGTAGCGAACAGGTTAAATACGCTCAGCAGCACATAGAGGATAATTTGTGTTTTTAGTGAGAAACGGTCATGTTCGTTGTGGCGAAAAACCTGTTTACGATTCATGGGGAAATTAAAGAAAAATCCAGACAAAAAACCAATACCACTTGCTAAAAACACCGGCAAGTGAGCGCCGTGATAAAGAATGTACGTCACCAACGTATCAATCAGTAACGTTACACCGCCAACAACACCAAACAAAAATATCTGGAAACTAATATTTTTCATACTGCCTTTATTAATCATAGCACACTCAACAACGATACATGTTTTATAGTATAATGAAAGGTATGTATAGAAAATTAGAGACCGCAGTTGTTATACCTTGTTATAACGAAGAAAAAATGATCACTCAAACGATCAAGAAATTACCAAAGTACATTGACCATGTTATAGCCGTTAATGATGCCAGCACTGATGACACCATTGGGGTTCTAAATAAATTAAAAAAGCAAAATGATCGACTGATTGTCGTTGACAACGAAACAAATCAAGGTGTCGGCGGCGCTCTCATCGCAGGATATAATTACGCTATTGAGCAGACCAAAGCGACCGCTATCGGGATCGTGGCGGGCGACGACCAGTTTGACTCGACATACCTCGAAGCAATGCTAGACGATTTTATCGATCAATCAGCAGATTACGTGAAAGCTAGCCGCTTCTTCCACCGAGAAGCCTTTAAGACTATGCCAAAATACCGGCAATTCGGCAATATTTTCATATCATTGCTAACAAAATTCTCGACTGGATATTATTCTATCACAGACATCACTAATGGCTGCGGTTGGCTACGCCGCGACATAATTGAAAAGGTCGATTTCTCCATAGTTGAAAAGCGCTACGACTATGAAACCAGCATGCTGACCGCCTTATCCATAGTCAATGCTAAAGTTATTGACCACGCCGTACCAGCTCATTACGGTGATGAGAAGTCAACTATTAAACTAATCCCAACCGCTTGGCGTAACCTCAAGGCCGTATGGAAGGGTTTTTGGCGACGAATTTACTATAAATACGTCCTGTATGGATTTCATCCCGTAGCCCTGTTCTTGTTTACTGGTATGTTTTTCTTGATTATCTCGCTGTTAATTGCAGCTTTCTTGTTGTATGTTAAATTATTCGCTCATCAATCACCGACCGCTGGCAGCGTTATGCTAGCTGTACTACCATTTATTTTAAGTGTACAGCTAGTTTTAACAGCGCTCACCATTGATGTCTCTAATGAGAACAACAATTTTAAGAAATAAACTACAGCTTGATATTGTTTACATCGCCGATACCATCAACGAGATGGTTTGGATGCATGGCTGATAAAAATTCCTCGTTACGAATACCGCTCATAAGGGCGATGCTGGTTGCACCGAGCTGCTGAGCCGCCGCGATGTCTGCTTCGGTGTCGCCAATGATAACGACTTCACTTGGCTTGTCCACTGTTTGCCTGACGATATCCGCCTTTTTCAGCAGCGTCCCCTCTTTCGTGTCGCTATGGCCCGACAAAATCTTTTCAAACAAATGCCGAATTCCCAAATGTTCAATCTGCCAATCAAGAGCATTTGCATTTCGTCTCAAGCTTAATAGATACAACTTGTTATCGTTTGCCCGTAACTGCTCTAGTGTGCGCAAACTATCCTTAAAGAGTTCATCCGCACCCAATTCTTCTTGCGACTCGATTCGGTCAATAAACAACTTGAGATATGCATCTTTTTCATTAATGCTCAGGCCGCTCAGTGGTAGTAGCCTGTCCCAAGACAGGTTAGCGCGCTTCATTTCCCAATATTCTTCTTTGTTAAGCGGAGTCCCGCCCAGCGCCTTAACACATTTTTCATAAACCCGATAGTGTCGCGGGGCAATATTAACCAACGTACCGTCAAAATCAACGAATATATTTTTATTATTTATACAATTTCTCCATTTCTTTAAGTTTATCTGGAAAAAACACTTCAGGATGATAATTAAGTAACTTCTCCGCTCGAGATATATCAATGACTATATCAGAGCCGCCGTCTTCGGATAAAACGGCAATGCGGCTCGTTGACTGCGTACTATCAACAATCGCCTGAGCCGTCTCTCGAATGGAAACGCCCCTACCTGTTCCAATATTGACTACACCGACTCCACTTGCATTAACCGCACATATAATACTATGAGCCACATCGTCAATATGTACATAATCACGCAGTACTTTTGCACCACGAATCGTCAAATCGTCACCAGCTTTCGCTGCTCGAATAAAGTTCGGTATCGCTCGGGCGATAGGATCATACCCGCCATACATCACTGAAAACCGCAAAATGGTTAACTCTTTATTCATTTTTTTTGCGTACGACTGAGCGATGAGCTCGCTAGCCATTTTAGTAGATCCATAGTACGAGCCGCCGGCGACGACGTTATCCTCTGTAATTGGACCGTGAATTTTCGACTGATCATACACTTCTGCCGTGCTGCCAATGATGATCTTCTCAGATTTTTCGCCAAAATGAGTCAGCAGGTTAATTGTTGCGTCTATATTACCTAGCCTTGCGTTATCAAGAGTGTCATCAGCAGCTGTTTTCGGTACAAACGCCGCCAAATGAACGATAGCATCAAACATTTCACTGCCCACCTGTTTGGTTGCTGATTCTATACTTTTTTGATCTGATAAATCACACCGTATCCAGCGACCAGTGAGACTATCTGGCTGAGACCGGCCCAAACAGATAATCTCCCAATCAGTTGGTGCCATTTCTAAGAAGCGTCTACCAACAAACCCTGAGGACCCCGTGATAAGAAGCTTCACTACAACTCCTGAAGAATACGGTCAAGCTCAGCAACACTCTCTTCAACAGTCTTCATATCTGACAGCACCGGCTCAAAGTCCATACCTCGGATCCACACCAAGCCATCCGGTAAGGGGTTGGTGTTGTTTTCAATCTTTGGCACAGCTTCACCATAACCAAGCTTAACGAACATTTCAGGCATATTTAGACCCGCCTGAGTAAAGAACTCGTGTGTCGTAAAGAAGCGACCGATGTTAATCTCTGTTGGGTTTGGTATGCCATTTTTGTCATACGCCATATCAACGCCAAACAAACCATCTGGTTTATCATCAACAGCCAGCACCGCTCGACGTGCAATATCATCCAGTTCGTCACTTGAATACGTAACGCCCGTACCAGTGGCGCCGGTCACGCCAGACGGTGAAATCTTTGCTAACTCCCAGTATAGTCGTTTACGGCCCTGCGCCACGACCAATTCACCATCCTTCCAGAGAGACATCCATGTAACAGTCTCCGGCTCGAGTAACTCAGACACAGTAAAGTTACCATCCCATGAGCCATTTTTTTCTTGAAAATCGAGCCAGTTTTTAGCGCTCTTAACGTCATGAACTGGAAGCGATCCACGCCCACCAGCGCCCGATATAGCCCGAATCCACATCGAGCCGCCCATCTCCTCGAGGAGCGCAGCCAAGTCAGTATCTCGGCCTTCTATCAGCTTAGTCTTTGGCACCTTAATGCCGGCCTTTTCCCAGAGCTTAAATGACTCAAACTTATCTTGCAAAATTTTCACCGTTTCCTTAGCCGGGAAAAATGTCTTGGCATTGATCTTTTCTCGATTTTCACTCAAGAAACCGACCTCGACATCATTCTGTGCGTGGACAAATTCAATCTTTTCTTTTTCGATAACGTAGTTCAAGAAATCAGTATATTTTGGGTCGCTCGCAAGTGGCGCCAGGTACCTGGCATCAACTTCAGCACGCTGCAAATAATACTTATCTGCATCTGTGCCAACAATATAATATTCTTCATCAGCAGCCCTTAGCGAGCGAATAAAGTTTGCTGATGGCGAGCCGCCAGCTCCTGTGACTAAAATTCGTTTCATAATACTTAACTCCTTTCCTTACTATTTTTCAAATGGTGCAATAGCCTCTAGCGACACCCTTAGCGCCTCACGAGCATCACTTGGATCAACTATCGCGGCGGTACGGCCCATTGCCTTCGCCAGAAAAGCTTTTAGCTCAGCGGCGAGCGGCTCTTCAAAATCAACCTTAATAATTCGCTTTTCTGGATCGCCAACCTGCAACACAAACTCTGTGAAACCTTCTTTTTCGATCTTTTTCATATTGTGTTTGTAGTAGACAAGTTCCTGAGTAATATAATTTGCCTCCAGATAACCGAGCGATCCGGTCAAAGCAATTTTGCGAATCTTCACTGGTGTGAGCCAATTAGCCTGAATAAACCCAGAAGCCCGACCGTAATCCATTAGTATCTCCGCCGAATCAATCTTTCTACTGTGGCGAGTGCGTGAGCCGTGACTAGAAATAGATTTTGGTTTTTGGCCCAAAAGGTAGTTCGCTATATCAACATCGTGTACTGCTAAGTCAATGATGACATCAGTTTTTGGCTCAACCGCTGGAAATCCACCAACGCGTTTACATACCACCGAGGTGATCTCGCCAATGGCATCGTCGTCAACCATCTGTTTCAACTTCTTGATGACTGGATTAAATCGCTCAATGTGACCAACCGTAAAGGTAACGTTATTCTTCTTAGCACAAGCAATCAACTTGTCAGCCTCTTCCACCGACGAGGCAATCGGCTTCTCCAGCATACAGTGAATACCTCGCGACATAACTTCCGTAGCCACCTCAAGATGAAATGGTGTTGGCACCACCACAGAAACCGCATCAGGTCGCGCCTCTTCAAGCATCTCTTTGTAGTCAGTAAAGAATTTCGCCTTATAATCCTCAGCGAGAGATTTTGCCTCAGGATTTACGTCGGCAATTGCTACTAGCTCTGACTCTGGAAGCATGAAATAGTTACGAACGTGGTTTCTGCCCATGTTACCAGTACCAATGACGGCGACCCTCAATTTCCCCTCTTGTTTATTGGCCATTGATAGACTCCTTGATCGCCGCAACGATTACCTCAATATCTTCATCTGTAACCTTTGGATGAACCGGCAGAGACACAACTCGTGCCGCCAAGTCTTCAGCCACTGGGAAATCACCGACCTTATAGCCAAGCTTTGCGATATGTGGATATACGTGCAAAGGCTTTGGATAGTAAATACCAGCCCCAACACCCTTGTCCCTCAAGGTGGCAATAAATTGATCTCGTTGTATGTTTTTGTCTAGTAAAATGGTGTATTGATGATATACATGGTTTCGATTGTCGCTAACGGTCGGCGTTTTAATGCCCGCAACGCCTGCTAAGGCATCATTTAATTTGTGAGCATTTTCTTGACGTTTCTTTGTGAAGTATTCTACCTTCTTCAACTGTTCAATAGCAATAGCACCGTGCAAATCTGACATACGATAGTTATATCCCAAATCTGCGTATTCGTATGGCGCAACCATACCGTGTTGCCTAAACGAACGAATCGCTGCTGCAGCCTCATCACTATTTGTCGTTACGATACCACCTTCGCCACACATAATATTCTTGGTGGCATACAGAGAGAAACAACCGAAATCACCCAACGCGCCAGCTTTTACTCCTTGATATTCTGCACCAATGGCCTGGCACGCATCCTCAACAATTTTTAAGTCGTACTTTTTGGCAATTTCCTGTAGCTTGGCCCAATTACATGGCTGACCATACAAGTCAACTGGCACGATGGCTTTTGTTTTTTCAGTAATAGCAGCTTCTATCTTAGAAACATCGATATTGAACGTTTCTTCATCAATATCTACAAGGACTGGTCGAGCACCCAACATTACTATCGGGTTAATAGTAGCAATAAAGCTATACGGCGTAGTAATGACCTCATCGCCTTCTCTCACACCAGTAGCATACAAGGCACAGTGAATAGCTGCTGTACCACTGTTTACTGCTAACGCATGTTTTACCCCGCAATACTCCGCCCAGTTCTTTTCTAACTCGGCAACCTTTGGTCCCTGAGCCAACATGCCCGATTCTATAACTTCATTTACCGCCCGACGCTCTTCCTCTTCGATGACTGGCGCTGCTATACTTATCATGTATATAATCTCCTCCCTTACTTCTATTCTATATTTAATAGTATAGCATACTACTCGTTTTTTATTTTTCGTTTCTGAGAGGTATGCTTCATGGAGTAGCATTGTACTTCCTGTTTTTATTGTATACTAATACCATGCAATCACTACGATCTATACTCACAAGGCTTAAAAACGACTCGTGTAAAAAATGGCTGTTTCCGTCGGCGGTTATCATTTGTTTGCTTTTTGCAACTGGCTTAAAAATTTCCGGGTCTTCGTTTGGCCCGTACTACGATCTATTTCTTCAAGGGAAACCGTCGTCAAATCTCATAGCTGGTGAGACCCGACATATTCGTAGCGATGAGTGGCTGGTTGTTACGCAGTTTACAATTGCACAAAAAGCAGCCGGTTATCCGCTCATCAACAAGAACTTCGGTGATTCTGGAAAAAATATGAGCCTCGTCTCCGACGCGCCCTATAAAGAGTGGTCGACTATATTCCGCCCTCAGAATCTCGCTTTTTTCATTATACCATTTGAGTTTGCCCTTGCCTTTAAATGGTGGTTTTTGCTCGCGTCATTATTGCTGAGCATATATTTTCTAGCCTTAAAATTCCTTCCCGGCAAATACTCGCTCGCGAGCCTGCTGTCTATCGTCGGTTCATTTACTCCTTTTATATTCTGGTGGTATCAAACAATCACCATCATGAGCATCGTCTGGGGAATCGTCATACTGCTTACAGCCATGCGCTTGATAGAACATAGGCCTCTTTCATTTCTCGCTAACTATAAGCGTGGCAATATCATATCGCAGCTCATACTGTCTGGTTCGCTCATTTATTCACTAGTAGGATTTGCTCTATTGCTATACCCTGCTTTTCAAATTCCCGTCGTAATTACGGTAGGTCTAGTTTTTCTTGGTTATTACATAAACACCTGGAAGAAACTTACCAAAAAGACACGCAAGAGACTGTATATCAACACAGTTGTTCTGGCTGGCTCTACCTTAGTGGCCATTGGTATCATCGGCGTATTTTTAATCACTAGGCTGGATGCGGTGCGAGCCATTTCTGGCACAGATTACCCCGGAGCACGCTTCGTACATTCAGGAACACCATCACAGGCTGACCTTATTGGATTAGCAGGCTATAGTCAGTATCGTCTACAGGATAATTCGTCCATTGGCTCGATTGATCCAAGTAAGGGTAGCATCAATCAGAGCGAACTATCAGCGTCTATCATCATACCTTTTGCCTTTATTATTCCTATATTACTTATACTTCTTTATCAATGGCGCAAAAAAAGAATGATAGATTGGGTGGGTGTAGCAATCGTTACTACCTGTCTAGTATTCGCTGCACATCTATTTTTGCCGGGGTTTTCCACGATAGCAAAGCCCTTTATGCTGCATCTTGTGCCAATAACGAGGCTTCAGCTTGGCTTGGGCTTTGTGGGTATTCTTTCGTTACTTTATGTTATCGCCAACAGTAAACAGCTTGTATCAAAATACCGTCCATGGATATATCTCTATTCAGGTCTCATAGTTATTGTATATATTCTAACGATAGTATTTGTTATAAAATTTAATCGTAATTTTGCCGGAGACTTACGTATATTAGGTATAGCCGCTATCAGCTTTTCTGGCGGCCTAGCTCTTGTTTTTATTGGCAAAGAAAAGCTTGGCTTGCTGCTGCTATTAGCTCTTTGCATCATGTCAACCATAACCATCCAGCCTCTCTACAAAGGCCTCGGCAGTGGCTATAATAGTAATATAATTACCAGCAAAATAGCTTCGCTGTCATCACCTGATGATGTATGGGGACTGTCTGGCACGGTTGTTTTGGAGAATTTTCCGCAAATGGCCAATCGCAAATCAATTACCGGGGTTCACACTTATCCTGATAAAGACTTTTGGTCGAAAGTATCCAAGGACAAAACTATTTACAATAGATATGCTCACGTACTGCTGTCTGACACAATCACGGACGACTTAAAGCTAACGCAGCCAGATGTGTTCATTGCGCGCTTGAATTGCAACAACCATCTCGGCAGAACTATTACTCACGTTATCGCAACGACCCCCCTCCAACTTCCCTGCTACAAATTAATTGACCAAACCACAGTGGGTGGTGGCACTATTATGTTTTATAAAAGAACCCCGTAAAGTCTTTACTATATTATTAGTACTTGCTATGATTAACCATAAAGGAAATGATCTACTAACATGAGAATACATAAAAAACGAAACCATAAAAAAATAATCTTGGTATTTGTTATACTATTTTTGCTATTAACTGGGTACGCTCTAACAGCCTATGGGTTTAAATTTTGGCCTTTTACGAAAAACCAATTTACTGAAGCAACAGAGGAGCAAAAAACAGCTGGCAACAATATAAAAGAAAAGTCATTAGAAAACACGACTGAAGGATCAGGAGACAAAAAATCTTCACCGCAATCCAAAACACCGCGAGGTAGCGACCCCTCCCCGGCGCCAACTCCGTCGCCAAACGGCGGTAAGCCGACGGTTGTAGTAAGCATAACCGCCGCAACAGTTGATAAGTCTGCTGCTACTCTTTACGTACGCAGTCTTATCCAAACCATTTCTTCAAACGGCACCTGCACCCTATCGATGCGTCACAGCAGCGGACGAACATATTCAAATAGCGCCGGGTCACAGGCCGGACCGAGCACCTCCAGCTGTAAGGGCTTTAATGTACCCCTTTCTCAACTGACACCGGGAAAATGGACAATAACAATTCGCTATGAGGATGCTACCGTTACTGGCAGCGCCGAGGGGGAGGTAACTATATGAAAAAGTTTCTACTCAGCGTAGGACTGTCGATATCAATCTGCCTGGGAGTATTGTTTACTTCATTACCAGTGTCGGCTACCTTGAATGATTTTGATCCAGGCAACATCATGGATGATACAGTCGCCACCAATTATGGATCTATGAATGCGCAGCAAATTCAAGCTTTTCTCAACAGCAAAGTTCCCCAATGCGACACTAACGGATCTCAACCGGCAAGAGAGTTCGGAAGGCCCGACATTAGCCGTGCTCAGTATGCTTCTTTGCGCGGCTGGCATGGTCCACCGTATACCTGTCTACGTGATTACCGATCGGGAGATGGAAGGAGTGCCGCTCAATTAATTTTTGATGTCGCCCAAAAATATCACGTCAACCCTCAACTTCTTATAGTTCTTCTACAAAAGGAACAGGCGTTAGTGACCGATGTTTGGCCAACGCGCGGTCAATTTAGAAGCGCAACCGGCTACGGCTGTCCAGACACGGCCGCCTGTGATAGTAAATATTTTGGCTTAGAAAACCAACTAGAGTGGGCCGCAAAACACTTCCATTACATCATTACTCGTAATCCGAATTGGTATTCCCCATATACGACCGGCGTTAATTTTGTCCGCTGGAGTCCAAATGCGGCCTGCGGTGGATCGCATGTAAATATTCAAAACTGGACAACTGCCGCACTCTATAGCTATACACCATATCAACCAAACGCCGCAGCTTTAGCTGCCGGCTACGGAAGGGGCGACGGTTGTAGCTCTTATGGAAATCGTAATTTCTACAATTATTTTACTGATTGGTTTGGCGGTACTCGTTCAAGCAGCTCCTTCGCCTGTCGAGACGGTCAAAATCTACCCGGCGTTGCAACCGGCGCTCGAATTGCACCAACCAGAATAAATGGTAGCCGAGATACACTAACGATCACCGTACCAAATAACACTGGCAGTAAATGCGCGGAGATGCACACGTGGGCAGATGCTCACCTACAAACATGGTCACAACATGTCGCCACAAATTCATACACATTCAATCAACAATACAGTAAAGTTATCTCGCAAAAAGTAAATCACAGGAATACAGTATTAACGAAAGTCGACTATAATGGTACGGCAAGTGGACGCGTTGAGTTTCATACCTGGACTCAAGACGGGTTGCGCTGGCTAGCACATACCGCAACAACCGCCGGACCGATAGACCCACGATTATCAGAGGTTATTACCGCTGATACTAACGGCGACGGGGTGGATGAATACTATTTAATTAACTATGAGCAGACCAACACCGGAATGATTGAGGTGCACGGCTGGAGTGATAACGGTACAAGTTGGTTCCGACATACCGCGACAAGTCATCCCGCCGCCAGCATGAATACAGGTCGAGTCATCGCTGCCGATCTTGATGGCGACAAGAAGGACGAGTTTATCTACGTTAAATACAGCAACACTTCAAGTGGACGAGTTGAGTTTCATGTTTGGGACGCATCATTAAAGAACTGGATACGTCATACCGCCAGCAATTACCCGCAAGCTGGCTATGTGGTAGCTACAAATGATATGGTGGCAGCTGATCTGTTTGGTAGAGGTAGAGACACGATCTATTACATTAAATACCGAGACACCCCTCATAATAAAATTGAGGTTCATGGGTGGGGCGACAATCAGCAATCGTGGGACAGCCATATATCGACCTCATCGGGCACATACTAAGCCTCTCGGGTGTAGGTATTTCATCAAATATCCCCGCCTTACTGGCGGGGATGATGGCTATTGCGGTATGTGTTTTATTTAGGTAAGCGATAGCCCGGTCCAAATTGCTCAAAGTTATCGTTATAGAATGGGTCGCGCTTCAAATAATCGCCCCATCTTTTACGCATCTCGTTTTGCGCTTCTTGTAGCTCGGTGCTGTCTCTTTCGCTCGTATTGATGCGCCCAACACTCTTCGATTCATAATGAAATAGTTCAGCATAAGGAGTGTACAGATTGTAGTAACCCTTTTTACGCAGCTTAAGGTTTAGATCAACATCATTATAGGTAACCCGCAGTTTCGGGTCAAAGCCGCCAACCTCATCAAACTTCTTCCGACTCACCATACTACATGCAGCGGTTACGGCCGATACATTGCGAATATTAGCCGTGTAAATATAGGTAAATATATCAACCCGCTGATCCTCGCCATAAAATGGATGAAACGCTATATCTCGTTCCGACAGGACAATTCCGGCATGCTGAATGGTCTTATCTTCGAACAATAGCTTTGGCCCAACCATACCAATTTCTGACCTTTGAGCATGTTCCAACAGTGCCTGTATCCAGTCGTGCGTAATAACTTTGGTGTCATTATTTAAGAATAAAAGATATTCTCCACGAGAAGCTTTTGCCCCCTGGTTGCAAGCATCTGAAAAATTAAATTTCTTTTTATAATTAACGATGGTTACGCTTTCAAGACCACTGGTTAGCTTTTTGTAAAAATCTTTAACCTGCTTATCTGTCGACCCCGTATCAACAATGACGATTTCAAAATACGGATACGTTGTGTCTTCAATAATTGATTCGACGCAGTTCTTGATATAGGTAAAGTTATCCTTAGTCGGAATAATAATTGACACGAGCGGATTATTCGGTATGACGTACTTCTTGCGCCAAAAACCCAATGCAATATGAGCGTCAATGGATGCATTTTCTTTTCTCTGCTTGACACTATCACGAATTACCCGCTTTTGATTAACATAGGCGTACGGCTTACTATCGGCATTCATAGCAGTGGAGGTTTCCGACTTTCGCCAGTGATATAGAATTTTCGGAATATGATAAATATTGTCTGTTTGAGCGGCAATCTTTAGGAATAGGTCCCAGTCTTGAGCTCCTTGTGTGCCCGGCGTAAAGCCACCGACCTTTTTTACGGTGCTGGTTTTCATTGTTGCAAAATGAGTGACCATATTGCATGAATTCATAAAGTCGGGGCTCCAGTCCGGCTTAAAGAACGGCTCTATATGATTGTTCTCCTGATCAATTTTATCTTCATCAGTGTATATAAGCTCCACCTCAGGATACTTATTGATCACATTAACAGCCTCAAACAGTGCATTGGGCGCTAATATATCATCGTGATCAAGAAGCGATATGTATTCTCCTTTTGCCATAGTGAGGGCGGTGTTTGACGACTCGGCTATATGACCATTTTTTTTACGGAAAGTTGCTGTAATGTTGTCATATTTTTTACATATTCCCTAACAACATGCTTCGTCTGCTCGTTCGTAGAATTATCATCAGAAATACATAATTCCCAATTATCATAACTCTGGGCCAGCACTGAATCAATACAAATACGAAGGTACTCTGGATTTGTATTGTATGTTGGTAGCAAAATGCTAATCAGCGGACGGTAACGAAACTTTTTAGACTGCTCTTTTTGTTCACTAAGTTGCTCGGCCGTCAGTGTGTGCTTGCCAAACCACTCAATGTATTCATCGTATCTCTTTTTATTTACAATTTTACGATCGCGATACAGACGAATTTGTTTTCGACCGTATGACGGATGTAATGTTGCGCGGACAGCAAATTTTGCGCTATTGATAATCATATTTTTCATGTTGCTTTACTCATCTCCCTTCATATAATTTCCATTCTCCCAACAACTTCATCGGCCCATCACGAAATTTGTCCTTTCCTTTTATAACAAACGAGAAAGCGCGTGGCAAATGTTTGACAATACCGTCGTCAATCCGACGATGTAGTGATATGTGAATATCATATCTTCCAGGATTAAAACAGTCTAGCTGCTGCTTAAAATTAATCTTCCTTCCATTTTTGATAAAGTGCTGCGGCGTATCTCTGCAATTACGATCAGCAAACACAAATCCACCATATACAAAAGAAATATTAACAAACAAGTCCTCAGAGATACCGTCAACAATAACGCCAATATCAAGTGTTTCTTTTTGGGTAAAAGACTTTTTATCCGGTAAATCAACAATCATCTCCACTGAATCGTCTTGAGATTCCTCCTCCGCCTTGGTGATGGTCTCGATATTTATCTCGGTATATAGGTCAGCGATCTCTTGAGGAGACCCGATATGCTTAATGCGACCACTCTCTATATACATAGCTCTTGAACAAAATCGCCGCACAGCATTCATGTCATGCGTGACAAAAACTACTGTTTGACCACTTCGCTTAACCTTTTCAAAATAATCAAAGCATTTCTGCTGAAATGCCGCGTCACCAACAGCCAGCACCTCATCCAGCATCAGGATGTCACCACGGGCTTTAATCGCCACTGAAAACGCCAATCTAACCTGCATTCCTGATGAATAGTTTTTTAGTTTTTCTTCCATAAAATCTGCCAACTCGGAAAATTCGACAATATCATCGTACATCAATTCCATCTCTTTATGGCTAAATCCTAATAGGGCACCGTTTAGAAATATATTTTCTCGACCGGTCAACTCGGGGTTAAAACCAACCCCAAGCTCAATAAACGGAACGAGAGATCCGTTTACCTGCACCGAACCCCCTGTTGGCGTATAAATTTGAGCGATTGATTTTAGTAGTGTACTCTTTCCTGACCCATTTTTACCAACTATACCAAAGAACTCGCCCTTTTTAATCTCAAATGAAATATCTTTTAGGGGAGTAAACTCTCGATACCCTTTTTTGCCTTTAAGATAATTGATTGTTTTTTGCTTGATACCGTTACTGGCTTCTGTTGGTATTTTGAATGTTTTTGTCAGCGTGTTAACGGCCACCGCAATATCGTCCATCGTTAAATCTCCTCCGCAAATGTTCTTGAACGCTTCTTAAAATACCATATCGCAAACACACCGACTATCACTATCACGAGAAACGGTATTGATAACATCCATATGTTTAGCCGATCCCACATCACCATCGTATCTTTAGTAATGAGGATATATCTACTGTCCTGAATAATCTGCGTAACCGGATTAAGAAAAAGCAGATCAACCGCGACACTACTCTTTTGTAAAACCATTTGAAGTGGATAGATAACAGGCGTTGCATAAAATGCAGCCTGAGTAATCACCTCCCACAAATAACCCGTATCTCGTGATTTAACGTTGAGAGCTGACAAGAAAAAAGCGATACCTAACGCAAATATGTATAGCTCAATGATAAGCGGTAGAATAAGCAGTGACATCCAAGACAGCTGTGCACCACTAACAAAAATGAATAATAGCACAACAATCATA
Organism: Candidatus Saccharibacteria bacterium oral taxon 488; assembly: GCA_010202465.1. Classification (NCBI taxonomy): domain Bacteria; phylum Candidatus Saccharimonadota; species Candidatus Saccharibacteria bacterium oral taxon 488. The sequence goes on from CP047919.1 coordinate 827,190, forward strand.
TTAAAAAACAGATTTATCAGAGAGGAGACTGTCCCAGAGATAACAACGATGTACTTTGGAAAATTAATTTTTCTAAGCAGATCACCCCGGCTTACTATAGAATTCAGGCCTTGATTAGTTGCTTCTACAAAAAAATTCCACAAGATTATACCCAATAATAGATATACCGGAAAATGTTGGATATTTCTTCCAACACCGAGGAACTTATCAAACACTATGTATAATATGGAAAAAAGAAAAAGCGGCTTGAGGATACTCCACACATATCCGAGCATAGAACCCTGGTAGCGCAACTTAAAATCTGTAACAACCAATTCCCTTAGGAGAATTCTGTTTTTTCTACTAAAAATTTCCAACCATTTCATAATCTGTATCACTTATTATACAATACGAGAGGAGTATTATGAATAGACTTGCGATTATCGTTCTTAATTGGAATGGTTCAGATGATGCCATAGAGTGTATTAAGTCACTAACGAGCCAGACGCTAAAGCCTGCTATTATCATAGTGGACAACAATTCGAGTGATAATTCTGTTGATATATTTGAAAGCTATATCGCATCTCATCAAAAAGAAGATATCACTTTAATTAAAAACCCACGAAATCTAGGGTTTGCCGGCGGTATTAATACTGGCCTGAGGTACGCACTTACCCAAAAGTTTGAGTTTGTGGGTGTTCTTAACCCTGATGCAGTTGCTGATACTAATTGGTGTAAATCCCTGTTAAGCGAGCTGTCTGGTCATGATGGTTGCGGTATCGTGACTGGGTTGTTAGCCAGACGAGACGGAAAAACTATTGACTCTTCAGGTGATTTTTATACCACCTGGGGCCTGCCTGGTCCACGTGGTCGTGATGAACCTATCAAAAATGCACCGGACAAACCTGGCGAGGTTTTTGGCGCAACTGGCGGCGGGGCAATTTACCGCGCAGCAATTTTTAACGACATTGACATGTTTGACGAGGACTTCTTCATGTATTACGAAGATGTCGATCTTAGTTTTCGCGCCCAGCTGGCTGGCTGGAAAGTCCGCTTTACACCTGAAGCCGTTGCCTACCACAAGGTTGGCGCTAGCAGCAAGAAAGTACCAGGTCTCGCCGTTTACAACACCTTCAAAAACCTACCGTTGGTCTTTATTAAAAACGTTCCAGGAAAGTTATTTTGGTATATTGGTCTGCGCTTTTTCCTGGCATATTGGCTAATTTTCGCTAGCGCTGTTCGCCACGGTAACGGCTGGCCCGCGCTTAAAGGTGTGCTGGTTTCAATCATTCACAAGCCTGCCGCTTACTACAAACGCGTATCAATTCAGAGAAGCCGCAAGGTTTCCGTCGACTACATCCATGGCATTATTCATGATGGACCGTTACCTAATCAAACCGGGCTATTAAAATTTAAGCGGTTTTTCAGAATGAGATAATATCATGGCAGTATGCGACCATGTTAACCAAACACGCCACCAAGTTCCGCTACCTCCTCATCGGCACCATCAACACCGCCATTGATTTTGGTGTGTTGTTTATGTTGACCTGGTTCATCAGCACGCCGAAAGAATTAGCCAACATTATCTCGACAACCATCGCCTTTAGTTTCAGCTTTGTCGCCAATCGATCATTCACCTTTCGCTCACGCACCGGCAATGTTCGCCGTCAGCTACTCCTCTTTACCCTCGTCACCCTATTTGGTCTCTGGGTAATTCAGACTATCATTATTGCGCTACTCGCGCCAATTTTCATTAGCTTTAATTTCAGTCAGCCGACAGCACTATTCGCCAGTAAGCTCATCGCCACCGTCGCCAGCCTCATCTGGAACTACCTGCTCTACACCAATGTTGTCTTCAAAGATTAAGAACTCTTCTGCGAGATTACTAAGTGCCGCGCACGGCCTTCGCCCTCAGAGTGGGTCTCAATATCGCTATAGTCACTCGCCACATGGTGCACTACCCAACGATCAGCCGAATTTAGTTCAATAATCTTCGTCTCACCCGTCCGCCGCACCTCTTCGATCCAGCCACGCGCCTTGTCAGCAATCTTTTCGGCATGCTGCTTCTTATAATCAGCGATATCAACATTCACTCGCACCAGCGCCGCCTGACGGTTACGCAAAATTGCTGACACCACCGTTTGTAGACTCCGCAGTGTCTCAGCATTTCGCCCGATCAGCAAGCTATTACGCTCACTCGACGGCACAACAGCCTTGATAACATCGTCTTCAACGCTAACCTCGACATCCAGATTGAGATCAAAGAACGCCAGAAAGTCCTCCAGATATTTCTTGACAAATTCAATGGTCGCGATTTGATCCATACATCCTCCTTAGTCTTTCGCTTTTATCCGCGTGATGTTCGCCTCAGTCGCTGTGGCCGCTCGTTGCGAAGCGGCTTTTGATTTTTTTGCTGATGCGGCAGACTTGCTCGTAGATTTTGGCGAACGCTTTTCGCCGGCAATTTGTTGCATTTCCGTTCCGTCTTGCTTGAGAATAATGGCGTTTTGGATATAAGCAGCGATATTTGAGGTTGCCATATAGAGTGCCAGCGCCCCTGGCAAACTGATCATAATAAGGAACATAAACACCGGCATAACCTTCATCATTTTGCGCGTGACAATGGCGTTAACCTCAGTTTGGTCAGCGTTCTTACCCTCGCCCGCCTCCATCAGCACATCACGCAACCGCTTCTTGTTGTCCGAACTTGGCGACATCTGCTTTGATAATAAATATTGCAAAACAGCGGCCACCAAGGCAAGGATGAGCAACCCAATTGATACACCACTTGATGATAACGCCTGCTTCGTCAGGTCCATCAGCCCCAAGAAATTCTGGTTAAAGTGATCTGGATTGGCGATCAAGTGCTTGACCGGCTCCCACTGCTCCATTACGTCGTATGTGTACTTAGCGAGCTCTGAGCGCTGCAATACGAATATCTGCACCACACGGTAAATCGCGATCAGTACCGGCAGCTGGATAAGAAGTACCAGGATAGAGCTCATCGGCTTGATGTTATGCTTTTTGTACACATCCATCATCGCCATCGCCCGCATCTGTGGATTATTCTTATATTTTTTGTTCAGCTTGGCAAGTTCGGGCTGTATCTTGCGCATCGCTTTGGCTTGATGGAGCTGCTTCTTAACCAGCGGCCACAACAGAAAACGCACAATTATTGTAAACAGTACAACGCTAACCCCAAAGTCGCCGCCTGGAATTAGCGCATAAATTGCCATCAGCAAGTTAAAAATTGGTTGCACAATAACCACATCAAACATGTTCATGTCCTCATTATACCAGAGGTGGCGCTATTTATACAGCCCCGCCTGTGAAAAGAGTTGTTTTACTGCCGTCCTTAGGTCGCTATGTGGCATCACCAGCACCTCCGGCGAAAACACCATAATAACAACATCAAACCCGCCCCGAATATATGGTAACTCGAGTCGGATAATTTCGTAAATTCGGCGACGTACGCGGTTGCGTTTGACGGCGGATTTAAGCACCTTTTTACTAATCACTACCGAAAACCGACCATGGCGACGGCGCGGATTGGCAATATATTTCATGGTGAGCTGCGATGAGCGAATTGCCCGCCCGCGCGCATAGACGTAGCGCAGACTACCATGACCATGAAATCGGTTGACGTGACGTAACATAAGTCCAGTATAGCAAAATCCCGCCCTGTTAGGCGAGGCGGGAGTTTGCGTTCTAGATAGCGATTTTAGCGCGACCCTTGAGGCGACGACGCTTCAGAACAGCGCGGCCAGCCTTGGTCGAAACACGAGCTCGAAAACCGTGCGTCTTGGCGCGATGTCGCTTGTGTGGTTGAAATGTTCGCTTTGGCATATCGTCATTTAGTGTAGCCTTTTTTGACATTTTTTGCAAGCCATGGATAAACTTTCCACCGTTTCTGCTGTTTTTTCCACATATTTATCAGAGGTGGTTCATTGCTGTGGAAAAATCACCTCGAGAGTCCCTGAATTTTATGATGGCGCCTGTGCTTGTGGAAAAGTCTGATTTTTTGCTATAGTAGGGTTATCAACGTAGTTCCGAGGGGGAAGGTATT